>NVUB02000232.1 GCA_002401775.2 Ectothiorhodospiraceae bacterium | reverse complement strand
GTTCAAGCTCTCGCCAGTTCATGACCCACGATGGCAGCACTGGAGCAGGAGGAACACCCTTTACCTGGAGCAGCCTGAATGCCACTCAGAAAGCCTTTCTGAATAAAAACGCCACCGGCGTGACTGACGGTGCTGGTGCTAACCGCGTATTATTCCTGCGCGGAACCACAGGCATAACCGGCTTCCGTAATCGCGTCGATGAAAGCGGCGACAGCCACATTCTCGGTGACATGGTCAATTCCAGCCCTATCTATGTCAGCAACCCACGGGCGCGTTACCCCGATAACTGGGGAGCCAGCGAACCCGAAACACTCGCGACCCAAAAGTATTCCGACTTCTTCGATATCTTTGACACTACCCCTCGGGTACCGATGGTGTACGTCGGTGGTAACGATGGCATGTTGCACGGTTTCAACGCCGAGACCAGTGGCAGCAACATGGGCAAAGAAATGATTGCCTATATTCCCAACGAAGTCATACCGCGTCTTAGCACTCTGACCTCCCCCACCTACAGCCACAAATTTTTTGTGGATGGTTCTCCCTCTGCCGCCGATGCCTTCTTCACCACCGGGAGCGAATGGAAATCAGTGCTGGTGGGTGGACTTAACCGCGGTGGGCAAGCCATTTATGCCCTGGACATCACCGACCCAAGCACTGATTTTTCAGAGTCCAGCGCCGCCACCACGGTGCTATGGGAATTTTCCGATGCCAATGACACCGGCGATGCCGACACCATTGCCGATCCCACGATGGAATACGGCCTAGGCTATACCTATAGCAAACCATCCATTGTGCGCTTGCATAACGGCAAATGGGCTGCCGTCTTCGGCAATGGCTACAACAATACCGAAGCCGATGGTGCCGCCAGTACCAGTGGCTATGCCATCCTCTACATTGTTGATATTGAAGATGGTTCAGTGATCCGCAAAATCAACACCAAAGCAGGCTCCGCTGCCACCCCCAATGGCTTAGCCACAGTCACACCCGTAGATTTCGACGGTGATTTCATCACCGACTACATATACGCCGGCGACCTACTCGGTAACATGTGGAAATTTGACCTCACCAGTACCACCGCCTCCAGCTGGGATGTGGCATACGGTAGTGGCCCAACCCCAGCACCATTATTCGTGGCTAAAGATTCCAGCAGTACAGTACAACCTATCACCGCCAAAGCCGATGTGGGCTTTGCCCCCAACGGTTCAGACTTGATGGTCTACTTCGGCACAGGCAAATACCTAGAAGGTGCCGACAACACCACCACAGGCTCGCAGACTCAGGCATTTTATGCGGTGATTGATGATGGCACTCGTGTCACTGGCACTCCTTCATCAGCGCTATTACAGCAAACGGTAGAAACATTTGTGAATGCCACCTGTGTTGACCTTGAAGGGACTTCAGGCACCTGTGACTTCCGTGTCACCTCCGATAACAGCCTGGGCAGTGAAGATGGCTGGTACATGGAATTACCCGAATCCGGTGAGCGCGTTATCTTCCGACCCATCCTGCTCGGCGGGACTGTATTGTTTGTCACCCTCATTCCCAGTGGTGACGAATGCAGCCCAGACGGTTCCGGCTGGATCATGCAAGTCGACGCCAAAGACGGCAGTCGTCTGGAAGAATCACCCTTCGATCTCAACGGAGATGGCATCTTCGACGACTCGGACAAAGTCTCCTATGACGACGACAGTGACGCCAGCACAGCGGATGCCGAAGCGCCCGCCAGTGGACGACGTGTCGAAGGTGGAGCACCCACCGGCGCACCTGCCATATTGTCCGACAGTGCCCGGGGTTCTAACATCAACTATACCGATACAACCTCTGACACCGATGCATCTCGCGGCAATGATTTTGGACGAAACACCGGCCGCCAATCCTGGCGTCAAATAAAATAAGCAGGAGTGAAAATCATGATTCAGTCATTCGTCAATCAAGCACCCACCCTGCAACCAACGCAGGGCGGGAAAAAAGGCAAGCAAACCGGCTTCACCTTAATTGAGCTAATGATCACCATGTCCATAGCGGCCATATTACTCACGGTGGCAGTGCCCAGTTTTAACACCACCATTGCCAACAACCGTCTGGCAACGCATACCAATAGCCTGGTAACGGATCTGAACGTTGCCCGTAGCGAAGCCGTCAAACGTGGAACAACCGTAGTCTTATGCAGCAGTTCAAACCCCAATGCCGCCGCCCCCACCTGCATAGGCAGTGGCAACATCTGGACATCAGGCTGGATCGTCTTCGTCAATGGCACCGGTGATACCGATGCCAGCCAATTTGCTGCCGCAACAGACACCCTCCTAAAAGTAAGCAGCGGCGCCACCGGCACCACCACCGTGCTTTCAGGCGCGACGCTTAATGTCTTTAACTATAGAGCAGATGGCACTAACTCCGGTGCAGTGGCAGACTTTGCAATATGTGATGACCGTGGCGTAAACTTTGGACGGCAAGTACAAATCCGAACCACCGGGAGACCACGTCTTATTTCCGGTGACGCCACAACACCATTGGGCAGTTGCACTTCACCGTCTTGAGTTTAAAAACAATGACTCTACGTGCACAAAAAACAGCCACATTGCAGTTACACGGCACTACAGTAATACTGAGCACTCTATATAAAGTGCTCATCGTGAATTTGGCGACATTTTATAACGTTAGTGACACACAACCACGCAAGGTATAATCATGGCCAGTAAGCTCACACTTATTTCAAAAGCGTTACGCAACCAACAACGCCCATCAGTGCAGCGCGGCTTCACTCTGGTTGAAGTCATGATCACCGTCGCCATCATCGCCATCCTCGCCTCCATTGCTTTACCGGCGTACCAGAATTCAGTCTTAAAGGCCGGGCGATCCGATGGAAAAGCCTCACTATTGAGCATGTCTCAATTTATGGAACGATGTTTCACTACCAACAGTGCCTATAATAACACCGCCTGCACAGGCACTTTCCCTACAGCTTCTGGGGAAGGGAAATATACTCTTTCACTAACAACGATAACTGCCAACACTTTCACCATCACAGCCACACCCGTAGGCAGTCAGGTTAGCGATATATGCGACGACTTGTCCATCACTAACACAGGCGCGCGTGGATTTACAGGCTCGTCAGGTACTTCAGCACTTTGCTGGTAGGTGTTCATTCTTAACAAGGCAACCCCTCGTCCACACCACAAAATGCATTAGGCCGCCTGTCGGCCAATAACCACCATTCACCCCCCTTTTCCTCGCATTGAAGGTTAGAGCCGGTATAATCCGGTAAATGAAAAAGCAGAATGGATTCTCACTCGTAGAAGTTGTCGTCACCATGGCCATCGCCGCCATTGTGCTCTCAATAGCCGTTCCCAGTTTTCAAACCTCCGTTCAAAACAACAGAAAAACCACCGCCGTCAATGACCTTGCTACCGCGTTGCAAATGGCACGCAACACGGCTATAACGCGCCGAATCACTACCACTGTCTGTAAAAGCAATGATGGAGCCGCCTGCAATATAATAGGTGGTGATTCAGGGGACTGGACTCAGGGTTGGATAATATTTACAGACGCTGCTGGCGCATCGGGGCAACTCGATGGCAGCGACCAACTGCTCCGAGTTCACGCGGCTCTTACAGGTAATGCAACCTTTATCGGTAACCTCCCTGTTATCAACCGGGTGACATTCTCACCACAAGGTTTATCCGGAAACAATGGCACGATCACCCTTTGTGACTCACGCGGAGACATAAATGCCAGCGCTATCGTTATTTCAAGGGGCGGGCAAGTACGTCACGCAACGGACAGTGACAGTGACAACATTGTGGATGTTATTGATACTCGTGTTCCCGGTGGAGTAAGAAACGTCACATGTCCAATCTAACCCAATTTAAATCGACTGAGTTCCGCAGAAAAAATCTGCGTGGATTTACCCTTATAGAAGTCCTGGTCACTGTGGTTGTCGTGTCGATAGGCCTGTTAGGTTTAGCAGGCCTGCAAATCAACGGCCTACGCGCCAACATGAGTTCTGAGGCTCGCAGCAAAGCAACGCTATTAGCCAGTGACATCGTGGAACGTATGCGCGCCAATCTCGCGGGTGTCGATGCTAATTTATATGATGGAATAAACATATCCGAAGCCACTTGTGCCGCACCTACCCCCCTGTGCAGTAACATTAGCGGCACACCATTAACCGGCGGCAGTTGCACCTCCGCACAAATGGCGACCTTTGATGCCTGGGCATGGGGTTGCGGGTTAACGCCCGCCGGCGGCGCCCAGCGTGGGGGCATCGTCAATCGCTTGCCAAACGCGATAGCTAGTGTGGCATGTGAAGATAACAACCCAGATGACGCCCCACTCTGCTCTCCAGGTTCGCCTCACACCGTCTCCATAACCTGGAGTGAACAAAATCCTTCGGACGGATCAGCCACACTACAAACTATTTCTCTGGTGGTAGTACCGTAATAAGTACCGTAATAAGTACCGTAATCAGTACCGTAATAAGTACCGTAAAAAGTGCCTTAAAAAAACACCTTGAATTGACACACTAATGATATACAACCATGAATAAAACAACTCTCAAATACAATAACAAACTACGAGGATTTACTCTGGTCGAAATCATGGTGGCCATCACCATCGGTTTGCTCATGCTGGCAGGCATCCTGCAAATCAGCCAAGCCAATAAGCAATCAAACCGGCTGCAACGTAATATGGGCTACGTGCAGGAAAATATCCGCACCGCTATGGATCTATTAGTGCGTGATATCCAGCAGGCTGGGTATTACGAGGACGATAACCCCGCATCCCCCATCCCCATAACCACAGCGCCATTTAGAACTGTGAGCGCCATCCCAACCGGCATAATCACAGCGGCCATTACTGCGGATGGCGGCGGCAATGCAAATGACCAAATAACGCTGATATACGAAGTTAGCACCGCCCCAGGCATTACCACTGACTGCCTCGGCCAGGCACCCAACGCTACCACATCACCTATTGCTGGCAACCTGTTTATTCAAAACCATTATTTCATCAGCAACCAACGCCTGATGTGTCGTGGTAACACTGGCAATGCTCAACCTTTGGTAGACGGAGTAGAAAGTCTACAAATTCTCTATGGAGAAAATACAGACGGTAACCCACGCTCAGCCAATCGCTACGTGCAAGCCCAGCAAGTGACGAACATGCTCAACGTAGTGAGTGTGCGTATAGGTATGCGTTTTATTAGTCGGGGAGCAGTACGTGCCACCGCAGATACCACTTCCTATGCTTTACTGGATGCCGCCGCTTTTACACCCACAGGTGCTACTGACCGTCTTTTGCGACGGGAGATAACCACCACTATTTCCCTGCGGAACGTTCGATAAAACACCTATGTCAGGAACCATCAATATGAACAAGCACACCTTATTCAAATCGGCAACCAAAAAACAAAACGGAGCAGTTCTAGTTGTGAGTCTTTTAATTTTATTAGTGCTCACACTCATAGGCGTCAGCAGCATGGATGGATCTATCATGGAGGAAAAAATGGCCTCCAATTCACAAACCGCCTCCGCTACTTTCCAAAAAGCTGACTCTGCCATAAGAGAGGCGTTGTTTATCGAACTCGCCAATCCTGCAAACGCCGTCAACGCAAATCGTGACCTAGCATCAGGAGCTACCGCCCGCGACATTGACCGCAGCAACGCTACCATCACCAGCTCAACACAACATCGATATACAAGCGCAATAAAAACCATACCTCACACCAACAGCAGCACAGGGCTTTTTGTGTCTCACCCTTTCCAGATTATCGGAAGCGCCAATGTCGGCGGCATTAGGAACAGTAATATACAAGGTTACAAAGTCGGCCCTTTGCCTAGATAAAAACCAACAACCTCTAAATTAAAGTTCCCATTTTCCGCATACGATACGAAACGGGTTGTTAACACACATAGAGAACATGTCATGAAAACAACGAACACAAAAAAGACAATCATGAATAAAATGAAACAACACCTACTGTCACTGTCGGTCGGACTATTTTATGTTCTTTCTGTTGGCCACCCTGTACTGGCCGACGATACCGAAGTGCTTGTCGGTGTTCGCGGAGCAGGAACAGCAGCACCCAACGTACTGTTTATTATTGACACTTCGGGCAGTATGAGCTGGGGTGTAGACGGGACTTCAAGGTTTGATACTGGGACAGGTCCAACCCGTTTATCCCTCGTACAAGATGTATTTACAGATTTAATGAACAACACCGAATACCATGGGATGAACGTCGCCCTAATGCGATTTTCACAAAATGGAGGCGGCGGATATTTTGTTGCTGGCATGCAAGAACTAACAACCGAGACAGCGGTTACCATGATTTTAGCATCCAATTCATTAACTGCGCATGGGGACACTCCCTTATCTGAAACACTCTACGAAGCTGCACTCTTTTGGGGAGGGCGAACAGTATATTACGGTGACAGCTCCACTCCAGACAAGAATGTCAACGCAGTAATGGATGCTGACATAACACTACCGTCTTACACAAATAATACGGCCAATTACATCAGCCCTATTACCACTGAGTGCTCAAAAAATTATACGATACTACTTACAGATGGTTCTCCGAATCAGGACTGGGAAGCCGATGCTCGCATTCAAGACCTGCCATCTTATCTTTCCGGTGCTTGCAATGATAACCCTCTTACGGGAACCCGAAATAACTGTCTAAATGAAGTCGCAGAATACCTCTACACCATTGACCAGAACACCACTATTGCAGAAAAACAAACCGTTATTACTCACACAATCGGTTTCCTCATTGATGATCAAACGCTATTAGTAAATACTGCTGCTGATGGAGGAGGAATATACACTCCGGCTAGCAGTAAACTTGATCTAGCGGCCGCCTTTTCCGGTGTTCTGGATACGATAGCAGACAGCAATAATAGCTTTTCCCCCCCTGCAATGTCCGTCAACGCATTCAACGGTATTTCACATTTCAATCGGCTATATTTCGCGTTGTTTGAACCAGACACATTACCCAAATGGAATGGCAACGTTAAACCCTATGCTCTGAACGATGACTACCAGCTTGTTGATGCCGATGGCACACTCGCCATTGGCCCTGGCGGCACATTTCTCACGGATTCAAGAAGTTTTTGGTCTGACACCGCCGATGGCGCTAATATCGTAACTGGCGGGGCCAATGGCCACTTACCCACTGCTGCCAGCCGAAACCTCTATACCTATACCGATGTTTATAGCCCTGCGGGAGTACCTGACACCCCTAGCCTAACAGCAATAAGCAACGGCCTAACCACAACTAACACTGACATCACTGCCGCCCAAATTGGTCTGCCTACAGATGCAACAACGACACAACGTAGCGATCTTATTGATGCCGTCCGAGCTTTTAAGCTCGGGGCCCCTCTGCATTCCCAGCCGGCATTGGTGACTTATGGAGGCACTGAAGACAGCCCTGATTTAACCTTGTTTGTAGGCACCAATGATGGTTTTTTACACGCCATTAACGCCAGTAACTATGAAGGCCAAATCAACGGCGAAGAAAAATTTGCTTTCATACCAAAAGAACTGCTTGGTAATTTAGCAAATCTAAATAAAACCACCGCGGGCGCAATGATTTATGGCCTGGATGGCGGTATATCCGTATGGGTCAAAGAAGATACATCGGATACTGATGTCACCATTGATACAAGTGATGGAAGCGGTGACCACGTATATCTCTATATTGGTATGCGCCGAGGCGGCAACAATTACTACGCTATGGATGTTACTGACCGCGATGCTCCCCAATTGAAATGGGTCATTCAAGGCGGTACAGAAGGCGGTACAGAAAGAACCACAGGGTTTGGAGAACTTGGACAAAGCTGGTCTAAACCCTCCCTTGCAACCATTCAATATAATGGAAGCAGTCGAAAAGTGGTGATTTTTGGCGGCGGGTATGACGCAGCCCAGGATGCTAACCCCATCAATAATGCAGAGGTTACCGTCCCTGGGACTGTCCCTGGAACTACCACCTCAGTCGACCATACAGACACCATTGGCCGCGCCATTTATATCGTCGATGCTGATGACGGTGAATTATTATGGTCGGCGGGCCCTACGGATAGCGGGGCAACTCTTGAACTAAGCTCTCTGACTCACAGCATTCCCTCCGACGTACAATTGCTGGACAGTGATCTTGATGGCTATATCGACCGTTTGTATGTCGCTGACATCAGCGGCCAATTGTTCAGGTTTGATTTTGAATCCAGTGACTTAACGGCTACTGGCAGCGGGATAACGGGAAGTGGTGTTGTATTGGCAAGCCTTAGCGGAAATACTGAATCTGAAAACCGCCGTTTTTATTACGCACCGGATGTTGTCATTGCCCAAGAGCCTGGAACCGCTCCGTACGTTGCTATTAATATTGGCTCGGGTTACCGGGCGCACCCCCTGAATCCCCGACTTAGCGATGGAACTCTCGCCCCACTGGTGGATGACCGTTTTTATTCACTGCGTGATCCATTCAACGTTCGCGGACCTATACCAGAAGATACAACGGTCACTACACCTATTGTTAACAGCGACCTGTTCGATGTAACGGACTCACTGGCCTCTACTGATACAGAAGTGACTGAGCTTGCGGATGCTATTACAGATGCTAAAGGTTGGTATCTTGAACTAAATGGTACCGGTGAAAAAGTTCTGGCTCCTGCCATAACAATTAATGGTGAAATTTACTTCACAACGTACACCCCACCGGCAATCAATCCCGACCCAGACTCTTGCACACCCGATGTCGGCACTGGTCTTTTGTACCAAGTCAGCCTGTTTAATGCGATGCCTACACGCACAAGAACAGGAACGGGAACGGGCGAAGATGGTGGTGGTGGCGCTGGAGGCGATGGAACGGGTGGAGGTGGTGGCACAACAGATACTCCCACAACCGAAGGCCGGGCTAAAGACATAGGCGGCGGCATCCCACCGGGCGCCACAGTCATGTTCCGCGAAGATAGTGGTGTAGGCAACTGTGTCGGCACTGACTGCAACGAAATACCCGATGTAATTCAAATAGAAGAAACCTACTGGAGAGACGGGACTTAAGGGCAGGGAAAAGGACAAAGGTTAAAGAGGAAAGTAAAACCACCCTAAACCCTTAGCAACGTAGGTTAGCGCTGAGCAAAGCGAAGCCCAACTCTCCGACTTAAAATGCAGTCACAAAAAAGCCCGATTCATAAAAATATGAATCGGGCTTTTTTGTGAGGAACGACGTGCCAACAACACGCTGGGGAAAAATTTACTCACTCATCTGCAAGTCCTTCGGTAACGAAAACACAACATTTTCCACCTCTCCGTCGGATTCCAAAACGGTCGCACCGGTAAGCGTTTGTAGACGTTCTATCACTTCATTTACTAACACATCCGGCGCTGAGGCTCCGGCGGTGACGCCGATAATGCTGTCGTCCGACAAGGCGGTTAACCATTGTTTCTGTATATGACTTGCCCCATCGATTAAATACGCGGTGGTGCCGAGTCTTTGCGACAGCTCACTTAAACGATTGGAGTTTGAACTGTTTGCTGAGCCGACGACTAATACCAGATCGCAACGTGCGGCGAGGTCTTTTACGGCGTCTTGCCGGTTTTGTGTGGCGTAACAAATGTCGTCTTTTTTGGGGCCGTGAATATTTGGGAAACGTACGCGTAAAGCATCGATCACCTGCGCCGTGTCATCCATCGATAAGGTTGTTTGCGTAACATACGCCAGCGAATCAGTGTCTTTCACTTCCAGTTTTGCGACATCCTCGGGGGACTCCACCAAATACATACCCTGGCCTGCATACTGCCCTAGAGTACCCTCTACTTCCGGATGGCCAGCATGGCCAATTAGCACGACTTCTTGCTTTGTTTTTTCGTAACGAACAACTTCCATATGCACCTTGGTGACCAATGGGCATGTCGCATCAAAAACATTAAGGCCACGTTCTTCGGCTTCAAGACGAACCGCTTGGGAAACGCCGTGCGCACTGAATATTACCGTGCCGTCATCGGGCACGTCTTCAAGCTCATCGACAAAAATGGCGCCTTTGTCACGCAGGCCGTCTACGACGAAGCGGTTATGCACGACTTCGTGGCGCACATAAATCGGCGCGCCAAATAAATCCAGGGCGCGTTCGACGATTTCGATGGCGCGATTAACCCCGGCACAAAAACCTCGAGGATTGGCTAATAATATTTGCATGTTAATTTTCCACTTCTAAAAATAATTCACGTTCACTATTTTCTACGGTCTAACCTGTACCGGCCTAACCTGTATCGGGCAGACTGCTGTCAGGTAGCGGCGCAACCTGACCTACATTGGGTTCTTTACACTAGCACCCCGCCTTACAATCAATGGGTTGCAGGGTGTGCCCACAGGGTATAAAGGCACTGCCCACCAATTATGTTTTATTAAAGTGCCTTTTCCTTTAATAAAGGTGCCTTTTTAATGGTGGGCAGTGCCCACCCTACCCAAAAATGACCACGGTAAGGCTTGTTGTAAAACCTATCACAAGACCTACTGTAAAACCTATTGTAAAACCACAGGCTCATCATCGCCGCCGCTGACTTCCAGTATTTCAACTTCAAATACTATTTCATGGCCTGCCAGGGGATGATTAAAATCGACGGTAACTTGTTCGCTGCCGATTTCTTTGATCATACCCGGGTACTCTTCTTCATCGGGCATGGCAAAGTTCACAATCATACCCGTTGCTATTTCCATGTCGTCCGGAAAATCACCCAAGGCCATAGGATGTATGTTTTCAGGGTCAGGATAACCATAGGCCGTTTCCGGGTCAATTTTCAGGCTTTGCTTGTCGCCTGCTTTCAGGCCAAACAACGCCAACTCCAATCCTTCGATCATGGTTTCGTCGCCCATCACAAAATACAGAGGGTCTCCATTTTCGGTGGTTTCTGCCACGGTGCCATCTTCAAGGGTAATCGAGAAATACATAACGACGGCGCTACCGTGACTAATGGTCGTACCTTCGTCAGCTTCACCTATTTCATCTATTTTATCGGTCACTTCAAGCCCCAGCCTTCGGTTTTTTGGTATTGGCGATTTTTACATTAGTCACATTAGTCACATCGACTGCATCCTGCTTTTCATCACGCTCACCACGGAAACTATCCAACACTAATAACACGGCACCCACACAAATAGCGGAATCGGCAATATTAAAGGCAGGCCAGTGGCTTTGCTGATAATACACATCGATGAAATCAACCACGTAACCCAGTGTGACGCGATCCCATAAATTTCCAATGGCACCACCCAGCACTAACGACAGGCCAAGTGCCAACAATGTCTGCGACGAATTCAGTTTTTTAATCCAAAGGGTAATACCGATACTAACGGCCAGAGCAATCACACTGAAAAACCAGCGCTGCCAACCCGATTCATTGGAAAGAAAACTAAAGGCTGCACCAGCATTGTGTGCCAGCATCCAGTTAAACCCTGGAAATACTGGTATTGGCTGATACAACTGCAAATAGTGGGTAGCAATGGCCTTGCTGCCCAAATCAAGCACGACAACCACTGCTGACAACCACAACCATTTCAACATGCTACTTGAACTCGACATCACTACGCCCCATTAATTCTTACCGTCATTCCGGTGAATGCCGGAATCCAGAACGTTATTAAAACTATCGAACTTTGACCTTTATCACCAAGGTCATTACGTTAAGTTCGCTATTATATTTATTGTAGGCTGGGGTAAGTATACAAACCCCAGTACATCACCAATTATGTTGGGGTTCCTGCGTCACCACCAACCTACAAAACAACCTGTTTTTGTTAACTTTATCACCTATATGTCACAAGCGACCCAGAGAGTGTTCTCCAGAACCCCCTAAAACCTTCATGAGACAGGCTTTGATAATGGACGCAAAAAACGATTAAATGAATGAGACAATGTCCGCACGACAAGACACATTCTACGCAAACAAGCGTTTTTCGCCATCACCATCCACATTATCGACACAGCGACCGCACAGTTCTGGATGTGCCGTAATGCTGCCGACATCTTCACTGTGGTGCCAACAGCGAGAGCACTTGTCATGCGCTGACGGAGATACGGCAATCCCGATGTCGTCACCACTTTCCAACGTGACCCGTGTGGCAGCCTTGCCGCTGTCAGTATTTCCCGCTTTATCGGAATGCACACGCGCGGCTGAGGTGATCAACACGAAACGTAATTCATCTTCGAGGCTCATTAATCGGTCATAGGTTTCGGCACTACAATACAAGTCAACTTCAGCGGCAAGTGATGAACCGATGTCACCAGCCACGCGCAAGGTTTCCAATTCTTTACCGACGGCTTCACGGATTTCCAGCATGTGCTTCCAAAAATCCAAACCCATGTCCTGGCCCATATTGTCGTCAGCAATTTCCGGGAACTCATACCACTGCGCCAGAAACACAGACTCACTGCGCTCACCCGGAATAAAGGCCCAAAGTTCTTCTGCGGTAAAGCTTAGGATCGGCGCAAACCAGCGCGTCATACCTTCGATGATGTGGTACATAGCTGTCTGGCAAGAACGCCGAGCCAGACTGTTCGCTTGCGTGGTGTATTGGCGGTCTTTAATGATATCCAGATAAAAGCTACCCAGATCACCATTACAGAAGTGGTGTACTTTTTGGTAGATATGATGGAAATCGTAAGTGTCGTAAGCCTCACGAATTTCATCTTGTAATTTCGCGGCATGGGCCACTGCCCAGCGATCCAGCGCTAACATTTCAGATGGAGCCACGGTGTGTTTAACCGGGTTAAAACCATCCAGGTTTGCCAGCAAGAAACGCGCGGTATTACGCAAGCGACGATAGGCATCGGCCGAGCGTTTGAGTATTTCGTCAGACACGGTCATTTCATTACGATAATCCGTGGCCGCGACCCACAGGCGCAGAATATCCGCGCCCAGGTTATTGACGACTTTTTGCGGCGCCATCACATTGCCCTTGGACTTGGACATTTTCTGTCCCTTGGCATCCACGGTAAAGCCATGGGTAAGCACCGCTTTGTAGGGTGCTTTGCCATTGGCCGCTATGGAGGTCAACAGGGACGACTGGAACCAACCGCGATGCTGGTCAGAGCCTTCCAAATACAAATCAGCCTGACGCGCCAGACCTTCTCGCCGATCGAGTACACAGGCGTGGGTGACACCGGAATCAAACCAGACATCCAAGGTATCCGTAGCCTTGTCGTATTCACTGGCGTCGTCGCCCAACAACTCTTTAGCCTCTAACTGAAACCAGGCCTCAATGCCTTTTTCTTCCACTAACAGCGCGACTTTTTCAATTAATGCTTGGGTATCCGGGTGCAGCTTTCCGGTTTGCTGATGCACAAACAACGGAATAGGCACACCCCAGGTACGCTGACGTGAAATACACCAGTCAGGGCGATTGGTCACCATCCCTTCAATACGTGCTTTACCCCAGGAAGGCATCCAGTGTGTTTCGGCAATTTCGCCCATGGCGGCATCGCGCAGTCCGTTTTGCGTCATGCTGATAAACCACTGTGGTGTGGCGCGGAAGATGATGGGCGTCTTGTGTCTCCAACAATGTGGATAACTGTGGCGCAGTGCATTTTCATGCACCAGTGTGCCTTTGGTTTTTAAGACTTCAACCACTTGCGGGTTGGCCTTCATGACATGCTGCCCCGCAAACAATTCCGTATCAGGCAGAAACACGCCATTGCCGCCAACCGGGTTTTCCACGGGCAGGTGATATTTCATCCCTACCACGAAATCTTCCTGACCATGGCCGGGTGCGGTGTGTACGCAGCCGGTGCCGGATTCAGTGGTAACGTGGTCGCCAAGGATCATCGGCACTTCACGCGCGTAAAAAGGATGCGCCAGTTTAAGGCCTTCAAGATCAGCACCGCGACAATAAGCGATCACCCGATACTTTCCGTATAAGCCGTCGCGTTCCCAACGACCCATGCAGTCTTTCAACAAGGCTTCTGCCAGGAGCAAACGCTCTGGCCCGTGCTCGCCTTCCGTTTGCACCACGGCATAATCCAGCTCAGGATTCACTGCCACGCCCTGGTTAGCCGGTAAGGTCCATGGAGTCGTGGTCCAGATGACCACAGAGATGGGGCCTTCACCGGTATGTTTCTCGTTGGGCTCATCTTCTACGTGATGTACCCGCGCAAACAGTGCCAGTTCATCCAGCACCGCGAAACGCACGTCGATGGCCAGGGATGTTTTGTCTTCGTATTCTACTTCGGCCTCGGCCAGTGCCGAACCGCAATCCGTACACCAATGCACGGGCTTGGAGCCCTTGTGCAAATGCCCGGCCTCAACGATTTTGCCGAGCGTGCGAATGATGTCCGCCTCGAACTGAAAATCCATCGTCAGGTAAGGGTTGTCCCAATCACCCAATACCCCCAGACGCTTGAAGTCTTCTCGCTGTCCATCGACCTGTTTCTGAGCGTATTTACGACAAGCATCACGGAAAGTCGAAGCATCTACCTTCACCCCGGCCTTGCCGATTTTCTTCTCTACGTTGAGTTCAATGGGCAGTCCGTGGCAATCCCAGCCCGGCACGTAGGGCGCATCAAAACCACTCAGGGTTTTGGATTTAACGATAATGTCCTTGAGCACCTTATTCACCGCATGGCCAATATGAATATCGCCATTGGCGTAGGGAGGGCCATCATGCAGAATAAATTTTTCCCGGCCAACACCCGCCTCACGCAGTTGTTGATACAGGCCGTCTTGTTCCCACTTTTTCAGCATATCCGGCTCACGTTTTGCCAGATTGCCGCGCATGGGAAAATCAGTTTTGGGTAAATTCAGGGTGGACTTGTAGTCGTTCGACTCGCTCACGGTAAGGCTTCTCTCGATGTTGTTCAAATAAAGTTCTGATAAAATTCAGATAAAGGTCGTCAATGTTCAGTCAATTGCAGCCCGAATTCACTAAAGAACCTGTGCCACCAATAGTATAAGGCCAGAAACGCACACGCAGCAGCCCGTTAAGCAGACCATTTTACCTGTTCACGGGGGCTGGCGGCTAGCGAACTGTTGAAAAACCCGAACTGAAAAGCCTGGCCTGTCATCATTCATTCAAGTTTCCATGCTAATCTGCCCGTCATGACAACAAAAACACACAAAATCGGCAGACGCCTGCTCAAACTCATCGAATACGGTGGGCTGGTCATCATCACCATTGCCACTCTCATCGCGGGCACCCAGGAAATTATGACCATGGTAGCCGCTGGGCGGGTAACCCTGGCCGATTTGCTGTTACTGTTTATTTACCTCGAAGTGGTCGCCATGGTGGCTGTGTACCTGGAATCCGGCAAACTGCCCGTGCGAATGCCCTTATACATCGCCATTGTCGCCCTCGCCCGCTACTTGGCATTGGACATCAAAAATATCGAAAGCTGGGAGATCATTGCCGTCTCAAGCGCGATACTTATTCTCACCGTCTCAGTATTTATGATCCGGTTCGGCAAATACCGATATCCCTACCCGGAAGGCGACCATGAGCTAGACCGGGGCCCGGCGAGAAAACCGGTACGCGAAAACAGCGATCATTCCATAAAATAAGCCCGTGCCTGCTCGGCATCCAGTAAAATCTGTGCTTTTAGAGCATCAAATGAGTCAAATCGACGCTCGTCGCGCAGCTTTAACAGAAAATCCACATGCACATGACGGCCATAGATATCGCCCTCAAAATCGAACAAGTGTACCTCCAGCAGAGTCTTCATTCCGCCTACCGTCGGCCGGGTACCCAGATTTGCAACACCCGGTAATGGGTCGCCACCCAGGCCAGACAAGGTAACAGTGAATACGCCACGCAATGGCGTAGCGATGCGATGCAAATGAATATTCGCGGTTGGAAACCCGATCGTGCGCCCTTTTTTATCACCGTGCGCCACCCGGCCACTCATGCGATAGGGTCGACCCAACAGTTTTTCGGCCGTCTCAAACTCCCCCTCATCCAATGCCAAACGCACTCTCGTACTACTCACGCGATCGCCATCGAGCAAAAAAGTGTTCATATTCACCACCTCAAAGCCCAACGCCATTCCTGCGCTTTGTAACATAGCAAAGTCACCGGCGCGGTCTTTACCAAAGCGGAAATCGTCACCAATCACCAGATATTTCACACCCAAGCCGTTTACCAACAAGTTTTGAATAAATTCGTCAGGAGATTGTCGGGAAAAGGCTTTATTGAATTTCAGCACAAGCACTTGATCAACCCCGTACTGGCGCAACGCTTGAACTTTTTCTCGGAAGCGCATCAACCGAGGCGGAGCCTGATCAGGGCGGAACACTTCCTGAGGTTGAGGCTCGAAGGTAACCACGGTGAGTGGCAAATTGAATGCATCGGCCTTTTCTGCCAATTGCGCGAGCACCGCCTGATGGCCAAGGTGCACTCCATCAAAATTACCAATAGTGGCAACACAACCACGATGAGCGGGTTTCAGGTTTTGGAGATTACGGATGATTTGCATGGGTGCGGTCATAGGGGTAGTCGTGGGGACAGTCATGGAAGCAACAGTGTGACAAAAGTTTACACAAGAGTCACTGGGCTTTAAGTATAGACCTGTTAATTTTGGTAATAAGTCGTATTTATATCGAGTGATGTTTCCTTTATTCTGACGGTCACGGAACGTTATGGATCGTTATGGAGCGTTATGAATTGTGTAACCTGCTGCATAACCGGTTTTTGTATCACTAGATAGGGAAAAGGATCATCAAATGGCAATATATCTCGGTTTTGAAAGCATAAAAGGCAACGTCACGGCAGCAGGTTTTGAGCAGTGCGTGGAAATAAACACTATGGAATTTGGCGTAAAACGCCCCATCCGCATGGAAGTGGGGAAAATGGCCAACCGTGAGGTCGGTAAACCCAGCCTGTCCACTGTCACCCTGACCAAAACAGCCGACAACTCCGTGGCCGCGCTGTTCAAAGAAGCCGTTTCAGGCTCATCCGGCAAAAAAGCCACTCTTAACGTTGTACGCACCGGTAGTGACAAGGTCGAAACATTCCTGGAATACACACTGTATGACTGCCTAATAAACAGCTACCGCATTATGGCTATCGGCGATGAAGAACCTCAGGAGAATATATCATTGAGTTTCTCCCAGTGTGAAATCACTTATAAAGATCATAACGCAACGAATAAAACCGGCAGCCCGCAACGCACGGGGTACGATCTGGCCAAGGCAATCCCCCTGTAAATTAAATGAACGGCAAGCCCGAGGAAACCCGATGGCCCGGTAAAATGGTCATGCCAAGCCATAAGTACACCATAAGTAAGCCATAAACACGCCAGTGTCAGGCATTACCCGACACCAACGGCTTTATACTCATCACAACTGATAAAACACAAGGAAGAAACCATGAGCACTTACAAAAAACTACGCACATTCGACCTCGACGAACTGCTTTTTGATGAAGAAGAAACCCTCACAGTATTGAAGTTTATCTTTGCAGAGACCCACCATAAAACCATTGACTCACTGCCCATGAGCGATAGTCTGCGGGAGTTTGCACAGGCACTGTTAGTGGAAGCCATCGATGCCTCCCATGCCATTGGTTATGTGCACGGGGTATTCAGAAGTGTTAAAAACCCGGTAAAAGGCGCTCTCACAATATTAAAAACCTTTGGAAAAGAGGCCAACCAGAACTGGTTTAAATATGCGTCTGTCAGCGATTTACAAAATGCCCAGGTTTATAATTTTGTGCTGGATGCTTTAGCGAAATTTCTACCTCGCTTGCAAGATCATGTAGCCAAAAATGAACTGGACGAAAAGCCAGGAGAATTTTTGGCCTATAAAGTGCCCACACACGGTATTGTGATCCAGTGGGGGTGAGATGATGAAAAAAAAAATAGCCTTTGGCAGCATCGGCGGCATTTTCCTGGCCATAGCTGGGCTGATGTTGTCTGACATGATACAAATGGAAATGGAAGTTTTGATTTTGTGTAGTGAAAATGAAGGAGGCATACGAATCCCCAGCAATCTTTGCAAATACTACCTGGTGAACTACCGGATGAATGAGGAGGACATTAAAGAATTAAGTGAAGGTGCAGGTCTGGACTACATTCTTTATATAGAAGGAAGAAACTCCACGAATATGAGCTGGCAAAACTGTTTCTTGCCAAAGGTCTGGATGTGGACGGTGTTAATCATTATACGGCAGCGCCCCCCAATAATGAGAAAATGACACCACTACAATCTGCGGTAGTAATGAACGATGTGCCACGCCTTAAATTTTTAATCGAGCACGGGGCCGATTTACGCCTTACTGGGGACAAAGGAATAACCGCGTTGGAGTACGCAAAAAAAATCCACAAAGCAGGTAGTGAGTCCTGGGATACCAGTGAAATCATCCAACTATTATCCGATGCAGAAAAATCACAACGGTAAAAAGGCCAGCCAGCACGAGTTTAAACATGCATCTTTACATAATATACAAAATGCCGAGGTTTATGATTTTGTGCTGGTTTTTTAGGGCAATGCTTTGAATTTCGCTTGCGAAATTTTATCGCCAAAAATGAACTGGATGAAAAGCCAGGAGCATTTTTGGCCTATAAAGTGCCCACACATGGAATTGTAATCAGGTGGGGGTAAGTGATGAAAAAGAAAATAGTCTTTGGCGGTATCAGCGGCATTTTTCTAACCATAGTCGGGCTGATGGTTTATGTCATGATAGAAATGAAGATGGAGTATCTGATTTTGTGTAGTGAAAATGAAGAAAGTATACGGATTCCGAGTAGTCTTTGTAAATACTACCTGGTGAACTACC
>NVUB02000231.1 GCA_002401775.2 Ectothiorhodospiraceae bacterium | reverse complement strand
TATGAAACCATTGAAAAATGAGTAAAATACACACCAATATTTGTGTTTAAAATCACCTTTTGGCTATTAAAATGGTAACGTTAAGAAAGTGGGTTGCCATGCCAAGTACCACCGAAATTTTCGACCGGGGCATTCAGGGCACTTGGTGGCCAGTACGTTTTAAAGGTACCCAAAATGGGCTTAAACCCATCAATTTATCGGTAAAATGGTTGGTTTAAGAAGTTAATTCACACGTTGTTGAGTATTTTTGTCAATAAAATCAATTGGTAGGCTTGGTTCTACCCAAATATGCATCAATATGATGGTCCGCCCCAGAATACCCCCTTTACTCGGGTTAACTTCGGTTTGCAGCATTCCTACCGTGACTATTTGAATGTACATCGACAACAAGTATGACCATGGTTATACTTTTGGCATGAAAACAGCAATTTCAATACCCAATGAAACATTTGATGCAGCCGAGCATTTTGCCAGTAATACGGGTATGTCCAGAAGTGAGCTTTATACTAAAGCAGTTCTTGAATATCTAAATAAAAACAAATATTTAGGTATCACTGATGCTTTGAATAAAGTTTATTCTGAAGCTGATTCATGCCTTGATAGTGAACTACATTCAATGCAAATTAAGTCACTGCAAAAAGAAGAGTGGTAGTGAAAAAAGGCGAAATATGGTGGGTTTTACCTGAAGAGCCGCGAGGCTCTGAGCCAGGCTTTCGACGACCCGTAGTGATAATTTCATCAAATGATTTTAACAAAAGCAAAATTCAAACTGTTACTGTTGCAGCCATTACTTCAAATATACGCTTAGCTGAAGCGCCGGGAAACTTCAAACTCACTAAAAAAGGCTCGGGGCTTAATCGTGAATCTGTCGTAAATATCCCACAACTATTAACCATTGATAAAACATTTTTAACCGATAAATCAGGCAAATTAAATACGAAGCAAAACCAACTATTAAACTACGGATTACAATTAGCACTGAATATATAAAAAGTAACCAGGACATGTCTCGTTTTAGGGATTCATAGAATATGAATTTTTCTCTCAAATATTTTTCTTGTTTCAGAAGGGCTTTTGTCTGAATCGTTACAATTTGAACGGAGAGTAGTTGTTCCGGCATTTTTTTCAATCATTTTATCGATAAAATGGCCGGTTTAAGAGATTGATTCATTCGTTTTTAATGTGTTTGTTAATAAAGTCAACTTGTAAGCTGGCCTGATCTAATATGCCGTTACTTGGCAGGAATAAAAATTTTATGCGCTGCAGGTTAAGGAGACTACTTACCATAGTCGTGGGAATAAAAACTCAACGGCAGTAGTCGATAGCTTGAGTTCAACGTCGCGCTTTGGTTTGGCACTAATGAGTCCTTCACTTTGCATTTGTTTAAATACTGGCCTTAGTGTTTGTTCTCCTTTCCCTAAGCGTTGGATAATTGCCCCTCTGCTCATTGCGCCTTTTTCCAGTAGCAAACGATATATGTCTCGTGCAGCAATTTTTAATAATGGTAGTTCTTCGCCGGGTGAGCTAGGAAGCCCTCCCTTGGCTCTTAGTTCGAAATAGTAATCGACTCGAATGCCTAGCTTTCTGGGCTCAAGTAGGTCTGAAAAATATTTCACTTGATCTAGCGCGGTATCAATAAAATACTTGGTGAAGTGAATAAGCCCGGAATCAGACAAAATGCCTCTTCCATCGGCAACCCCTTGTCTTGGTTTGTCTGCCTGGGCGAGCGCGGCATAGTAAGCCTTGGTGTTTCGGCCAAAGCCTCTAGTAATTGACCACAAGCCATAACCATCAAAGCCAGAGCAGCGCATATAGTCATCAGTCAGAAGCCGAATGACTCTGCCATTACCATCTTGAAATGGGTGAATCCATGCTAATCGATGGTGGAGTGCAGCCGCGACAATAATTCTTCTTGCTCCGTGTATCTTGTTAAGATCAAACTCTGTTTCTAACCAATCCATGTAACGGTGTAGCTCGCCGCTGTTAGGAGGGATGTGAGATCCGACCTGAACAGGCTGTGTTCTGTATTCACCCGGGCGCACCAGCATAGGTTGGCCGGCATGGTCAAAAACAATTTGACCATCTTTGTCTTTAACGGTGAGAAAAGAGTCGGGAAGACCGCTATAAAAAGATTTATGCAATTCTTTAACAAAGCTTTGCGTCATAACATTCGATTTATCAATGCCTGAGTTTTTTGTTTTTATTTGGGCTTCGAGATGCGATAGCAACTCCATCATGGACTCATCATTTCCTCCGTCAGGGTTTTTTTCCTGAGTTCTTAGCAGCTCTTTTGGGTGTGTTGGGTTTCCTTCGATTTTATTACTATAAAAACAGTTGACGAGTCTGAGAAGCCACTCCGTTGAGCGGCGAATGGATTCTGGAATGGTTTTGTTGAGAGCGGCATCAGCCTGGTAAAGCTCAACGAGCTTGTCTTCGTATTCACCAAGCTTGCTAGACTCTATGTATGGAGTTATACCTATCATTACCGTCTCATTTTAACTAATATTTTCAATAATTACCGTATGTTATATAGATTTTAACAGAAAAACCACCGATATATTTATCAGTATGTTTAGCTATCGTTTTTTGCGAGCCAGGATAACGGGGTCGGGTCACGCTAACCCTATGAAACTATTAATAAATGAATAAAAAATAAACCACTATTTGTGCTTAAAATCAGATTTTTGCTTTTAAAATGGTAACGTTAAGAAAAGGGAGTTGCCTATCCAAGAATTCATAGACATTTTCTACTGGGGCATGCCAGTTTATTGATTGTCTGTTAACCAAAAGGTCAGACCTTTTAGCTAGGGTTACCGGCAGAATTTATAGTTGTTTTCGTTGTTGTTGCGGATGGTAAGGCTGAGCAAGTTTTTGAGTCTTTACTCGGCGCTTTTGAATGCTGGTATGAGCTGGGTACCAAACGTGCCAATGTGTAAGCTGGGTGACCGGTTTACTGATTTCACATCCCACCTTAAATTAATAAAATTTATGGATATTTATTTTGTTTTTTTTGATTCAGTTAATTGATTTTGATGAAAATATTGTCGAAAATATTTACACTTTCCATTTTATATAGAATTTTTTTCTTTAACATTATGATTTCCTTAGCGTACTTATAGTGACATATAAAATGCTGCTGTATTTATTGCGATTAGATTAATCTTTGTTTAACAAAGAAAGAATTTATAATGGTTACAGCCTGTATTCGTACCACACTAATCGGTTTATTACTGATGGTAAGGAATGGAAATTAAATAACTTATATAAGTTATTTAATTTCCATTCCTAAGATTAATGCCCTTGCGCCACATCGTAAAACTCTTCGTAAAGAATGTCGTTAAAAGTACCGTCATTCCGGCAGGGTTTTGAGCCCGAGTCCAGTGATTTTTTGTCGGTTAGTCGTCTGTTAGGAGTCGCTGGTTTCCAGTGTGAGAAATTCTGGAGTGATGAGGTATATGGCCATTCATGAGGTGCTGTCTTCTTTTCAGGATAGGTCGTGGTGGGTACCGACGAAAAACAGAGACATTTATTTGGCACCAAACCTGCATTACCCTATTCAGTTTGTTCATATAGAGGCGCTATTAAAGGATGGCATAGATGCCTGCTTAGTCGCTAGTTTGGTCGCCAGGAATGAAATTTGCTGATTATTGACACCATTAAATACCGGTTAAGACGTCCAGGTTTGTGGCATCGAGGTTTTCACCTCCCTAGTCAAAGAATAGTCAAAGAAGACATCCAAGTTTAGAAAATAACAAAACAAAAAAATATTTCCTGATCTCGCTGTTCTCTTTCGGTGAAATTTT
>NVUB02000230.1 GCA_002401775.2 Ectothiorhodospiraceae bacterium | reverse complement strand
TTTGTCAGCAAACTTTACGGCTATTCTATCGTGCGTCCCCTCCAGGCAGCCATTCGTGCGCGCGGCGATGAAGTCGCCTGGTTTGTCCATGGGGTGAGTAACGAACACCTGCGAAACGATGAAAAACAGCTCCACAGCGTCGCTGAAGTCAAAGCCTACAACCCTCACGCAGTCTTTGTGTCCAGTAATTGGGTGCCAGACTTTTTTCCCGGTGCCAAAATCGAATTATTTCACGGTTTCAACGCCGAAAAGCGCGACGAACACGTCGGGCACTTTCGTATCCGCGGTGGTTTTGACTTGTACTGCACCCAGGGGCCAAGCACGACCCCTACGTTTCAGGAATTGGCCAAACAGCACAGATATTTTCGCGCCATAGAAACCGGCTGGCCCAAGGTAGATCTTTTGTTTCGGGACTTGTTTCAGAACTTGTATCAAGATAACGAACAACACGACCTGTGTGAACAAAGGGGCATCGAAAAGCCTATCGTACTGTATACCTCTACTTTCAGTCGTCGTCTCACTGCCGCACCGCGCTTGCTTGATACCATCGCCCAATTATCAAAAGCTGGCCGCTGGCACTGGCTGGTGAATCTCCACCCCAAAATGGATGCGGGTATCGTGGAAAGGTACAAGGCATTAGAAGGGCCAAACCTCAATTTTATTGATACGGACAATATCATTCCTTTGCTCAAGGCCGCCGACGTCATGGTGTCAGATACCTCATCCGTGGTGTTTGAATTTATGCTGCAAGACAAGCCAGTGATCACCTGCCGACACCGCAACCCAGGGCCACACCTGTTGAATATACAAGAGGCCAGCGAACTGGAAAGCACCCTCGAAACCGCGCTGACTCGGCCTGATGAATTAATGAGCAAGGTACGCCAGTATGCAGACTGGCTGCACCCCTACCGTGATGGCCGCTCCAGCGAACGGGTACTGGATGCGACTGAAGCCTTTTTAGCGAATGATTATGGCCAACTAAAACGAAAACCGTTGAATATAGGACGACGAATTTCAACGCGCAAAAAATTAGGGTATTGGCGGTGGTGAGAGAGAAAAGTCATTAGCATTCGTTCCATGATCGCTCATTTCCCCACTTCATAAGCCTGCCGCTAAAAAAACTTTTTTCATTTTATTATTCCGTTCATTCACAACTTTCATCACATCGTCAACGGTTGAACTACCAGGCCCCACGGCACCCAACTCAGCCTTTAACCTATCCGCACTTGCTAATAATTTTTCACCCATGGTAAAAAGGGTTTGCTTAATCAGGTTAAAGCCGACCCCCGTCTCTGCCCCCAGTTTTTCCCAGCTATCGGCAATGATCCATTTAGGTCTATCTTCACCACCAATTTTCATGGCAAATTTGTCCGTCAAATTCCCATAAATGACGGTGCTCATCAAGTCGTAAAACGGTGCGAGCGTGGGGCCTTGCCTGGTCAATAGAAGAGAAATGTTTTTGCCGTGAGCATCGGCATTACCAATGAGATAATTAAAAACAACCCAGTTGAGTAAATGGCGCAAATCCGCGACTGGCTGGATACTTTTGTGCCTAATCAACTCAAAGCAGTCAGCCAACCCAGGGCCCCCTTCTTTTTCATATTTACTCTCTGACAAAATACCCAGCGCCTGACAAAAGTCTTCCTGATGCAGGCGTTGCAGCGCGCCTCGTTCATCGTTAACCCGATCATAACGGCTAACCAAATAGAGCCAATCCCCCTGGCTCTCCAACAATGCTACATCCGGTGTCGGTAGCCCTACTGCCTTTGCCAACCGCATACAAAAGGCCTCGTTAAACACGCTAGTGCTGTACTCATTTATTGCCGGTTTGAGAATATGACTACTAGGAAGCGCTCCTTGTGGAAGACTAACGAATTTGCCATCAAAAAAGACCGGAAGCTTATTTTGCACGCCAGCCAGTGACAGGCGTATTCCACGTTCCCCTGCCAACATGGGACGACGTTCCATACGCGCCACAAGCTCATGCAGTTCATCATGACTGAGTTTTTTATAGCTGCCCGGCACTTCAATTTTCTGCCCTTGTGAAAGCAAACTAACCGCGCCAGCACACTCACCACCCACCGCCTCCAGTAAGCCGTAGTCATTTTTTTCCGACAAACCGAGACGGCGGGCGATAACGGCCCTCAATCGAGATTCGGGCAATAGATTACTAAAAAATGGCCGTGCCACATCATCAGTAAAAGGGGCTTTTTGTAACGGCAAAGAGAGAGAAAGCGGAATAGATTGGTCTAATACCAGCCAGGTAGAAGCATATTGAAAAACAAACCGTCGTCTTTCATCCAGCCACAATTCCCCAACATAGACGGCATTCAAAAACACCGACAACGCCATTAGTCATCCATCCTTTCGTTTTGCCAGCCGCGCGGGGTCACCGCTAACACCAGGCCAAGGGTTTGGATCACGTTCAACACTTTACCAAGCTGAACGGTCGGCTTGCCATTCTCCAGCTCCGAAATAAAGCGCACACCAACACCGCACAACGCCGCAAACTCCGCCTGAGTTGCCCCCTGGTTTTTGCGAGCATCTCTAACCATGCAGCCAATATCCTTAGCCGACAAAATATTCCCGCTCGGTATTTTATTGTGTAACATAGATCATCCACATGATAATTTTCCCGAACGGGAAATATAGAAGATAATTACGTAAATAACAACGTTATACTACCGAACGGTAATATTTTTTAAGGGGAGATCAGCGCAATAACAGTAAACTATTATCGTCTTGCCAGGCCTGACGGCAGAAGCCATGTAGGGTGTGCCCTACTCAGCGGTAGAGGTACGATGGCTAACAACAGCTCCCGGATAGAAATGTGCGACAATCTCCAGGCCTCAGCGGCATGAGATGAAGTGAAGACAATCTCCGGAATTTTCATTGTCTTTTTTTGCAGATTAAATCCCTAGAACACGCTGAAAATGTCTGAAATTATCAATTAACAGCGTGAAAACGTCTAGTTATTGGAAATAAGGTGCATATTCCGCGATTAGCGACGAGTTTGATTTTTTACCCGGTTTGTTTTTTTTCCCGCCGTAATGCCCACAATGCGGCATATTTATTAAACGCTCCCTGCGCATAGGTCACTGCTACTACAAAACCTACGGGGCCATCCAGGAAGCCCAGGCGCAGAAAATAAATCAGTATAAAGTTCCACAGTGAACGCAATGCGGCGATGGGCAAGCCACCGCCCCATTTTCCGGCGGAGTGACGTTTTTGGCCGCCGAGCCAGGCGTATTTGGCGCTTTTTTGCAGGGCGTGTCCGTAGTTGCGATGTGTGTAGTGGTACAAACGCCCTTCCAGCGTGCCTTGCTTGCCCGGTGCCAGTACCACATGTTCATGCACTTGAGCGTTGGTGAAGCGCGCGCCTTCGCGTTTGAATAACCGCTGTGGTGAACGTGCGCTGCGGCCAAAGTCCATACGATGCCCGTACACCATGACGGCCCAGGGAGTGCGGTAGCCAACACACTCAGGGTTATCGGTTAACACGGCGTCTATGTCCTGTCGTAGTTCCGGTGACACACGCTCGTCGGCATCGATAGACAATACCCAGTTACCGTTAGCTTTTTCCAGGGCACGTTGTTTCTGCGGGCCATAACCGGGCCAATCGGTTTCGAATACCTTGTCGGTATAGCGCCGGGCGATTTCTACGGTGTTGTCTGATGAACCGCTGTCCAGTACGATAATTTCATCCGCCCAGTTAGCGACTGATTGCAGGCAGGGTTCGATACGGTCTGCTTCGTCCTGGGCAATAATAGTGACTGACAGACTTTGCTTACGTTTAACGGGTTCTCTACGGGATAGCTGTTTTTGTGTGTGGATGGCGGCGAAAATGACCGCGAGATAAAACGCAAAGAAACTCACCGGGCGCACGCGCTCCAGTATCGCTTCAGAAAAACCAAAACTCATGTAAGCCACAATGAGTAATAGTCCGGCCAGCGCCAGGCGCTGCTGATCCGCATTTTTCTGACGACGTATCACGTCCATCAATAATTTGGCCGGGATCAAAAACAGTAACAAGATAGCGACGAATGCCAGCGTCCCACCATTAACCATGGCAGAAAAAAATTGATTGTGGGGGTGCCCAAATGCAGCGGCAGATCGATGGCGCAGCCCGGCATCGACCAGCGCTTGTGCATTTTCCTTGTAATGCCCCCAGCCTACGCCAAGCAGTAGATTGTCCTGATAAATGTGCCAGGAGGCCTGCCACATTTCCAGGCGCGTACCCACCGAAGTCGCCCGTGCTGCACTGGTCATATCACTTTGAAAATAATGAGTGAGATTGGTGACAGTACGGTCAACCGTTTTTTGTACCCCGACGGCCGGAATGAAATAAGCACTCACTACGGATAACAGCAATACACCGACAGCTGCCCAGCGTTGCCACATGGGGATACGGGCCCGTGCATACCGTTGTGCAAACCACAGAAACACTAAGCCCAAAAAGGGAATCGCCACCCAGCCACCGCGCGCCTGGGACAGGAGGCTGGCTAACAGTCCGCAACTCACTGCCAGCAACGGCAACAACACCTGCCACCGTGCCCTCTGCTTAAACCACCCCAACCCGGCCAGGGACATGACGCCAAGAATGAGCGCAATATCGCCAAAGATAATCGGGTGCGTTATGCCTTTGGCACGACCATGAGAAGCGGTTTGCCAGCCCTCAAATACCGCGACACCCGCCGCAATAACGGCACCGGCAACCAACCCGTACCACAACGCCACGAGACTCACGCCAACACGGCGCAAAAACACATAGGCAGGAATAACCAACAGCAAACGCGCACATTTGCCCAGCTTTTTAATACCACTATCGTCAATGCCACCCAACAGGGTGACCAGTAACGCCGCCAGAAAAAAGAAGCACACGGCAAAGTACAGCAGTTTTTCTTCACGGCTAGCCTGCGCCGCTCCCCGTTGCTGATAGGCCACCCAGAAACCGGCCAATGCCAGCAGTCCTGGCCCCAAACCATCGGCGGGACGCAGCACCAGTATCAATGCGGGAAAGAGAAAGACCACGGCAGCGGCAAAACCGTGGAGATATGTTGAGGGCAACGCTTGAGGGGCAGTGTTGTCAGTCACAGGAAACCGTGATTATGAGGAAAAACAGGGCAGGCTTGCTGCCCGAAATAAAATGCCAGGTCGTTCAAAACCGGACTAATCTTTCAGTATGTAGTCCGCACCGCAGTAGGGGCATTTAGCCTTTCCTGTTTCTTCGATGGCCAAATAGACCTTTGGGTGTGAATTCCATTTGCTCATACCATCCATCGGACAATTTAACGGCAGGTCCGCACGAGTCACCTCATACTGATTTTCTGCGTTTGCCAAAATTTCTGGCGTGGATTGTGTTTCACTCATACCCTTCCCTCTCTACAAAATATTATGCTTTTACGGTGCTTATTAAATAGTGCCTGACCACGCGATTACGCGACCGGCGTCAGCCAGTCCTGATGGTCAGGATGCCGCCCATGTACCACGTCAAAATACAGGGTTTGTAATTTTTCCGTTATCGGACCACGGCCACCATTTCCGATTTCACGACGATCCAGTTCACGAATCGGCGTTACTTCAGCGGCAGTCCCCGTAAAGAACGCCTCATCAGCCACATACACTTCGTCA
Source organism: Ectothiorhodospiraceae bacterium (assembly GCA_002401775.2). GTDB lineage: Bacteria > Pseudomonadota > Gammaproteobacteria > SZUA-152 > SZUA-152 > SZUA-152. Next base: position 8,269 of record NVUB02000230.1, on the reverse strand, counting down.
CGGGTGATGCGTTTTTCACGCACTTCATAACCCAGCTCTGCCGCTAACACCAGAATCGTTTCACGGGTGATGCCTTCCAATGCAGACGTCAGCTCCGGCGTATAAATGACGCCATTGCGCACCATGAAAAAATTTTCGCCACTGCCTTCGGCCACAAACCCATCCACGTCCAGTAACAAGGCTTCATCATAACCTTCTGCCATGGCGTCTTGCAGCGCCATGATGGAATTAATGTAGTTGCCGTTAGATTTAGCCTTGCACATGGTCACGTTAACGTGGTGTCGGGTGAAGGATGAGGTTTTAATACGAATCCCTTTTTCCATGCCTTCAGCACCCAGGTATGAGCCCCATTCCCAGGCCGCTATCATTACGTGGCTTTTCAGATTGTCAGCGCGCAACCCCATGCCTTCGGAACCGTAGTAACACATCGGACGCAAATAACCGCTTTCCAGTTTGTTGTCACGTACGACATCACATTGCGCTTTATTCAGCGTCTCTTTATCAAACGGCATACCCATGCCAAGAATTTTTGCAGAGCGAAACAGACGGTCTGTGTGCTCTTGCAAACGAAAAATAGCCGTCCCTTTACTGTCTGTTTTGTAGGCGCGGACGCCTTCAAACACGCCCATGCCATAGTGCAGGGTGTGGGTGAGTACATGCACTTTGGCATCACGCCAGGGCACCAACTCGCCATCCATCCAGATGACGCCATCGCGATCATCCATCGACATACTGCTTTCTCCTGTTCATTTTCTATCGCTCATTATAAATATATTATGCATTTTTTTCTGTTTATATTTTTACACAGTGCTGTCCGTTAACTTATTTTTCGTCATGACGGGCCTGACCCAGCATCCAGAATGTCGTTGTAGTGGTCACCAGTAATACTGGATTCCGGGTCAATTTTAGAATGACGAAAAAACGGGTGCTATTTCATGTTTCTAATAACATTCATCCTATTACATGCTCTATCAGCCAGTGATGATGAATCAGAAGAAAAGGGGACCCTGTATTCAGAAGCATCAGCCGCAGGGATGCGGCTGTTGAGCCTACATGGACGTATTTACGGCGTCTTCTGACTTATGTTCTTAAAGACAGGGTATCCTTTTCATGTGTACCGGTGGTAAGCCAGTGAATGTAAACCAATGAACTTAAGTCCGTTAACAACGACGTACGACACTGTATTCACGGGACAGCACTGATTTTTACCGTGTTATCCAGTGACTGGCTCCAACACCTGCTGCCACAATTTAACCACTCGACAACGCTCATCATCAAAGGCATCGCTCGACACCACCGCCGGCTGGTCTTGCAATGCCAGCCGGTGTACCTCTGCCCGATATTGCCGGTAAGTCTCCGCCAAAAAAACGGTATCTTTCCGCGATAAAAATCCATCATTGGACTGTGGCTCGGTAAAACCGTCCAACAGACGAATATTGTCAGTGTAGGCCATCAGCCCAGCGCTTTTATGCGCCCAATTCAAAACCCCGAATTGAACCATAAATTCGATATCAGCGATACCACCCCGGCCCTGTTTAAGGTCAAATTGGCCATCTTTTTCATAAACCAGGGATGCTCGCATTTGTTCACGCATATCAACAATGTCGCGCCTCAAGGTTTGCGTCTCACGCTCCACAGCCAACACACTGCGGCGCTCCTCCTCAAATCGGGCACGCAACGCTGCATCCCCCGCAACCGCCCGTGCCCGCACCAGCGCCTGATGCTCCCAAGTCCACGCTTGTTGGTGTTGGTATAACGCATAACTCGACAGACTGGTTACCAATAATCCCGAAGCACCACTGGGGCGTAGCCGCATATCGGTGTCGTACAGCACCCCAGCAGGCGTCAATGCCGTTAAAATATGGATAATCCGTTGACCAAGTCGCGCGTAAAACAAGCTATCGGCTATGGACCGGGGGCCATTGGTCATAGTGCTCGCCGCATCATCGGAGTTGTGTAAAAACACTAAATCCAAATCCGAGCTGTATCCCAACTCCAGACCACCAAGTTTGCCATAGGCAATAATGGCAAAGCCGTAGTTCAGGCTGTCCACTGTAGAAGTTACATCCCCCATGCTGGCAGGTTGGCCATGCCGCTCCACTAAATACTGCCACGCCAATTCCAGCACCGCCTGCAAAACAACTTCAGCGATATCGGAGAGGTGATTACTCACTTCCATAAGCGGAATAGCATCCACAACGTCTGCTGCTGCCACTCGCAACACATTAGCCTGCTTAAAATGCCGAAGGGCATCCATAGCCTCTTCGAGGTCGCCCACGGCGATATCACGCAACCGGTGCTGAAGGTCAGCTTCCAGTTGCACTCTCTGCGGGGGCGCATACAGACTTCGCGGGTCAAACAGCTCATCCAGCAAAATGGGGTGCCGGGTCAATAGTTTTGCTATCCATGGACTGGCTGCACAAAGCCTTACCAATTGAGACAGCGCAAGTGGGTGCTCACTTAACAAAGAAAGATAGGCCGTGCGGCGGACAATCGCCGCTAACAACGACAGCAATCTCAACAGAGTGGTTCCCGCAGGCGCCAAGCCTTCACTGACCCCCGGCGCCAATAATTTGCTCACCGCACTTAGCATCAGAGGCATTAGACGGTCCATACGGCTGCGCCCATTACGCGTCAAAGCAACGTAATTTCGACCGGACTTAAAGGCCTCCAAGCGCTCATAGAGTGTCGCTACATCGTCAAAACCGGCCGCTTTTAGAATCTTAGTTGACTCGCCTGACCCCATATCAGCCAACCACAAACTGCTCAAACCCGAGTCATCCACATCCGCATGTTCGTTCTGGGGCGATTCGAACACCTGCTCAAAATGGCTGTGCACCCGCGTCATATGGCCACGCAAAACCGGCAGATATTCATCCCAATGCGGATACCCCATGCTGTACGCCAAACGCTGCTGCGCCAAAGGCTCATCCGGCAACTGGTGGGTTTGCCTGTCCTGAAATTCCTGCAAGCGATGCTCGGTATTTCGTAAGAACACGTAAGCCACCAACAGCTCTTGCACAACGTATTCGGGCAACAAGCCGTTTTCGCTCAAACACACCAATACGTTCTGAATTTCACGCTGCTGTAATACTTTCTCGCGCCCGCCCCTCACCAGCTGAAAGGCCTGCCCAATAAACTCAACTTCCCGAATCCCGCCGGGCCCCAACTTAACGTGGTTAACCATGCCGCGCCGTTTCAGCTCAGACGCCACCTTAAGCTTCATGCCGCGCAAAGACTCAAAAGCACCATAATCAAGGTAACGCCGAAACACGAAGGGCCGTAAGATATCAAACAAACATGCACCGACAACGGGGTCACCCGCGACAATGCGTGCCTTAATCAAGGCATAACGCTCCCAATCCCGGCCGTGGGACTGGTAATAACCTTCCAAAGCCGCAAAACTGCTTACCAATGCCCCACTTTCACCAAAGGGCCGCAAACGCATATCGACACGAAAAACAAAACCCTCCGCAGTGGCTTCATCCAACACCCGAATTAATTGCTGACCAAGCTGGGTAAAAAATACGTGATTAGCCTTGCCGGTTGTCGTTTCCCCCTCCTCGGCATAGACAAAAATCAAGTCCACATCCGACGAAAAATTCAATTCTCCCGCGCCCAGCTTCCCCATACCCAGCACCAATAACTCCTGCGTCTCGCCCTTCGCATTACGCGGCTCACCTAACCGGGCAACCAATGCCAACTGCAACCACGCCAGCGCCACTTGAATGCAGGTATCCGCAAGCGCAGAAAGATCAGCCATAGTTTCATCAAGCGCCGCTAGCCCGGCGATGTCCCGCCACGCAATACGCACCATTTCCCGTTGCCTTATCCGCCGCAACTGACTAATCAACCCATCAATATCCGTCAATTTTTGTATAGACGGACGAACACGTGCCAACAACTCACCTTCAGAAGAACCCTTCGGCAAAGCATAAGACCGGTGCAAATCACCACTATTATTCAGCTCGAGCAACACCTCAGGGTGGGAGATACAGCGCTGTGCCACAAAATCACTGACCGCCCATACCTTTACAAGCTCTGGACATAAACTCTCTGGCAGTAGCGGCTGTGGCGGGGTTTGATCTTTTTCCCCCACAACAGCATGTGCATCAACAGCAGATTCCAAAAAGCTGGCCCAGTGGCGAAGCACAGCGGCCTGTAACGCCTCCGGTACCGCCGTTAACGCCGATTCTATGGTGATCGAATTAATAACGCTGTTTTCCTTTTAGTGATATTTACATCGGCAAAAAATGACATTTTTTGAGTGCGCCCCCCTCTATATCTCACCCAAGAGTGCCCACGATGCTTGTATTCGCTACATCGCTATCAACGTCCAATGGGACTTTTCCGGTTAAAGATTGCCATGCCTCGAGCCGATATTCTCAGAATAAAGGTACGGTAAAGCCCGTCATTTCTCAGCACGCAACAAAGACATAGGCTTTAACCCACCCGTTCACTATACCGCGCGGAGCAGGACCCAATGGAAATATCGGATTACCTCAAACTTATGGTCAAGTATGAAGCCTCTGATCTGTATTTTACCGTCGGAGCGCCGGTCAGCGCCAAAATACACGGTATCTTAAAACCCCTGGAAAAAACCACCCTGCCAGCGGGCCGCACCAAGGCATTGGCCTATGACTTAATGAGTGAAGAGCAGATAGCACAGTTTGAACTCAAGCCAGAGATGAATCTTGCGCATTCCATGCCGGGTATTGGGCGTTTTCGCGTCAATGTTTTCAAACAGCGCAACCAGGCAGCCATGGTCATTCGTCACATCAAAACAGTAATCCCCAGCACCGAAGAATTGGGACTGCCGCCCATTCTGCAAAAAATCATCATGCAGAAACGCGGTTTAGTGCTGTTTATTGGTGGCACAGGCTCCGGTAAATCCACCTCACTCGCCGCATTGATCGATGCCCGAAATACCCATACCTCCGGACACATCATCACCATCGAAGACCCCATCGAGTTTATCCATAACCACAAAAAGTCCATCGTCAATCAACGCGAAGTCGGTCTGGATACCGATAACTACGAAGATGCCCTGAAAAACACCTTACGCCAGGCACCCGATGTCATACTGATCGGCGAAGTACGTGACCGCGACACCATGGAACACTGTATCGCCTTTGCCGAAACAGGGCATTTGGCCATCTCCACCCTGCATGCCAATAATTCTAATCAAGCGCTAGATCGCATTATCAACTTTTTCCCGGAAGAACGGCGCAGCCAGCTACTCATGGATTTATCACTCAACGTACGAGCCTTTATCTCCCAACGCCTGATTCCCACATTAGATGGCAAGCGCGCCGTCGCCGTCGAAGTCATGCTCGGCACACCACTCATTCAAGACCTGATACTCAAAGGAGATATTCACGGCATTCGCGATATCATGGAAAAATCCACCAACCTGGGTATGCAAACCTTTGACCAAGCCATCTTCAAACTCTACAAAGACGGCATCATCAGCCTTGAAGAAGCGCTACGAAATGCTGATTCACAAAACAACCTCCGATTAAAAATCAGCCTTTCCGAAGGAACCGTAGAAGTCGACGAAAGCATGAAAATCGAAGAAGACCCCGACGACGTCAACACCGTACGAGGTAGCCGCCCAGGGGCATTAAACATGGAAATGGAACCGAAATAATCGCCTCACCAGATTGGTTCACATCTCTCCAGCAAGGTTAACCCCTAAGGATCAAGTAACCATAAATTTTGGTTTGTCACTGGTTATTCTGCTTATTGCTCTCAACGATAATTAAGCTGAAGGGAGTCGCGGGTACAAATAATACCCAGTGTTATCTACCTGACTAGCATAGACTAACGATGTTTTATGCCAACACCTCCAACCCCTTTTGAGACACCAGGTTTAGTAGCATTAATGATAAGCCATTGGGGTTTTTAGCCCTTGCTCTCACTTTTGAACTGTGGATTTACTGGCATTCAAAATGAAGAAAATACAACTTAGCTTGTTTTACTCTTTCTTACTCTTTCGCCGCAGCGGCAGCCTTTTAATTTGCGTCGGCGTAAAGGCTTTAATGGACGGCAAACACAAAACATCAAACTCATGCATTGTCATGTCATCCATAACCCCAATTTCATGGAAGTCATTCGCCGTTTCGCGCACCACTTCCAAGATTGATTTATTCATTGGTCATCACCTCAAACAATTTACCTTCTTTAATCGCTCTGATTCCAGAAAAGTTCCTAGTGTACCTTTTCGGTGTAACCACGGATAATTTCAAACAATATTTACCATTACACAAGCACCTCGATACCTTTGTCCGCCACAAGGTTTAGCAGTTTTAGTGAAGGGCCATTGGGTTTCTTCTGTCCTGCCTCCCATTTTTGCACCGTCGAAGGACTGGTATTTAAAAAAGTCGCAAACACCGCTTGGCTAGCTTTATTTTTTAAACGTAAACGTTTTATTTGATTAGCGCTATAGATTTTAATTTTCGGCAAACATAAAGCATCGATTTCACGCATGGTTGTTATATCCATAACTCCCGATTTGTGCAGACCTTTTGCCGTTTCGTGCATCACGTCCAAGATAGAATCACTCATCAATGTGTACCTCAATTATTTCTTCAATATTTATTAAATGCTGCAACGCCTCTTTATCGTAGGATAAAACCTCGTTTGCCACCGTTTGCAATGCTGTGATTTATTTTCTACTAATATTGGCTCGATTATTTTTCGAAAAATCATAAAAAAAAGTTTTTTCATTCTCGTAGCATACAATCAACACCCGCTTACCTCCGCTTTCACCACCATCCTGGGTTGCCACTCATTTTTTAAAAACATGGCCGCCCAAGCCTGCATCAATCAATCCTTTTTCCATTTCATCAACAACGAACATAAGAGGTTAGAGCCAATGTCATTAAGTTAACGGATTATCGACCGCTGGTAGGTTGGCGGTGCCAACTGTAGGCGCTTTAGGCGAGCTTGCGAACCCCAACGTCGCCAATGATGTCGGGATTTGCTCGCTCACTTGTAACAGGAAATCAGGCTTAACTTAATGACATTGAGGTTAGAGCCCTTTACCTTACCCCCCTTAATATCATTCGGACACATACCCACCTGACTCCAATATTTTTGAAGGTAATTTATATAGCCACATCTGATATATTGATATCGTTAATTGAGCAGCAAAAGCCAACCCCATCAGACCACCACTTATCATAACAACCCACGCAAACGGAGGATAAATTTTCGTAAGATACCATGAGCCAATATCCATCACTATGGCTACAAATGGAATCCCCAATATTAAACACTTCAACCAAACCGGCTTAATGTAAGCATGGCAAAAAATTGAGCCCGTTAAAAAAAATATAAACGTAATGCCAAATAAATGAATATGCGACACCCGCACCAGCGTGAAAATATCCATTCCCGTATCTAATGCAACAGTCGCCATCACACCATCGTAATTATTAAAATCAGGAACATGAGGATTAGCCCCATTGTGACACGCAATACAACGTTGGCCTATGATCGCCGATATCGGCCTTATTTTTTGACTCGAGGCAATATCCGGGGATGTTGGCTGAGCAACATATTCCTCCTTCAAAGCACCACGACGAACCCATGCAACAATTTCATCGCGCTCCTCTTGCGGCAACATCCCCGCCATAGGCCCTTTTAGCGCAGCTTCCAGTTTAGTGTCCTCCTTGCTACCGCTATAAGCGATAACCAAATCATTCACCGACAACCCCGGATCACCATCATGCCCTGCATGAGATGCAAAAATATGGATCATGGCAAATAAATATCCAACACCAAGCACCACTAAAGTACCGGTAAATAACACTCTCATGCCAACTGGAAGCATCGTAAAATGACTGCACCGCTCTTTGACGAACATAAAATCCCTCTCTCCTAAATATCGAATAACAATCAAAATAAACTTTAACAATGTAAATCACACGCCAATATACCAAACTACGCTACTCCCTTTTACCTACCTTTCATAGATTAACGCCGCCATAATATATGGGGATATTTACCTGTTTCCGTTAAACATACACCCAACCCCACTAGTACTTGACAGCTATGCTTGGTTATTTCGGCTATGAATGAAATCTTATTATGGGGTCTGCCCCCTTTTATCAAATCTTATTATGGGGTCTGACCCCAATGCCAGTAAGTTAAGCCCTAACCTGTTGATTACAGTGTATTTTTATATGCTGGAAAATGAATATTATTCTTGATATTTTTTAACCTCCTGGGGGCTGAGCGTCCCTCCCTGATAGCTTCGATTGTC
>NVUB02000023.1 GCA_002401775.2 Ectothiorhodospiraceae bacterium | reverse complement strand
TGACCAGTTCTACAAACAGGATTTTATTGTGGGTGGTGAGTCCGATGATCCAGAAGTGTTCTTTTTCCTGGTCGATGATCTCTTCGCGCAAGAGTACTTTTTGCATGATGGCGTAAACATCTTCGGAGTTTATAATTTTGATTTTTTGTTGGTCGGTGAGTTCGATGTTCATGGGGGCTATGAAGTGCTCAGTGATGAGTGCTTTGTATTCGTTGACAAAATTTATACGTTTACGTCTGAATTAATCGGGCATCATTTTTGTACGTTGTCCTACCGGGCCACTCTACTCGTGAATTGAGGTTATCATATTTATGTTACCTGCCCTACTTTTTGTGTCGGGTAAGTAAGGTGTCAGGTAATCAATACGAACCTTGGAAACCGGGGGTTTTCACCGGCTTTCTGGATGCTGGTCGTCACTGGCATGACGGGGGGAGGGGCTGCCGCTAACACTAGCCCGGTGAGAGATTTACCCATTTTCGCCAGATTCGATATCCCACGCACAGCGGAAACCTACGTCTTCACTTTGCGCGTTGGGAAGGGAGTTTGCTCGCATGGCACTGCGAAAAAAGAAGGAAAAAGAATAATGGCCAACCCCTCCGCCACCGCCTCGAATCACTCGGTGTGTTGTCCCAAATTCTTTTGATGTGTATTCACTGCCGGGATAAGGCTGATACCAGCTTGATGTCCATTCCCAGACATTACCCGCTAGGTCGAATACGCCATAGACAGAGTGAGTGTCCGAATAAGACCCCACTGGGGCTATGCCTCCTTCCCAATCGGCGTCGTCACCGACATTTGCTTTGGCTACATCCCAATCATTGCCCCAGGGAAATTCAAAACCTTCTTCACCTCGTGCCGCTTTTTCCCATTCTGCCTCAGTCGGTAATCGTTTGCCTGCCCAGCGACAGAAATCATCGGCATCTTTCCAGGATACACTGGCCACTGGCAGCCGATCTTTTGTGGCGTGATTTTGTTGCATCTCCGCGATTAAGGCCGGCTTACTCATTTTTTCAGTATCAAGATCAAACTTGAAGTATTCGGTCGCAATCCAGCGCAGACTTTCCAAGTCAGAGGATTGCAAACGCGCCACCACAAGGTTGTAGCCATTTTGAGACCAGGGAAAGGGCTCTGCATGTTGAGTGGTCTGAACAAACTGCTTGTATTGCAAATTACTGACTTCGTAGGGATCGAGATAAAAAGCGGGTAATTCGACGCGGTGTTCAGGGTGCTCATCCACAAACAGGGGTTTGACCAAACCGTATTCCTGCTGTTTTCCCTTAGTATCAACCTTATTACTGCCCATCATAAATGCGCCCGCCGGTATCAGGCGACCCGATGATACGTCCGCTTTGGTGCCGAATAATGGGGTTGGTGAGCCCACGCGTGTGAATGAGTTTGCGGGTGTTGGATCACTCTCACATCCGGTGATATTCACCAGAAGAGCCAATGCCAATATATACCACAGCCTATCACTGAAAATTAGTCGGAAAGTCATTATCGGTACACAACCACTCATGTTTTTAACACGTTTTTTAATATAAGGAATGATAGAAATAACATGGAGGTTTTTCTATATTCACATTTAAGAAAAGTCTGATCCAGTCGATATAACACATAACCCTACGATTTATCCAACTTTTCACCCCATACGGTCGGGATGGATCTGCCATCAGGTGATTCCGGATAAATATCGTAACGCCGTTGTAAGCATATAATACAGCCGCCATTATAAACACCGCTGATAAAAGGGAGTTAATCAGCGTAAGGAAAACTCAATGGGCCTTCACGAAAAACCGACGATGCAAGCAAGCCTCCGTCAACGCATCGAATCCACAACCGACCTGCCTGCCATGCCTGAGGTAGCACAGGCCCTGTTACGCCTGAAGTCCAATCCTGACGGTAACATCAATGACGTTGTGGAAATCATTGAAGCTGACCCGAGCATTGCCGCACAAGTGATGCGCTATGCCCGTTCGGCCTTTTTCGGCTACCGGGGTGAAATTCATTCATTGCATCAAGCGGTCACGGCGGTGCTTGGCTATGGGCTTACCATTGATATTGCAATGGGTATTTCCTTGGGCAAGGCATTTTCGATCCCTAATTACGGCCCCATGGGCTTGTATCCATTCTGGCAACACAGTCTCTACAGTGGCGCATTAGTCGAACGCATTATTCATATAATGCCTCGCCAACACCGTCCAATACCCGGACTCGGCTTTTTAGGCGGTTTATTACACAATTTCGGCGTGTTATTGATTGCACATTTATTTAAAAAAGAAGCCAGCATGTTGCAGCAAATTATTCTCGCCAATCAAGATACTCCCGTCATTGAATTGGAACGCCAAATCCTGGGGACTGATCACATGGAAATTGGCGCATGGCTGATGCGGAGCTGGAATTTACAGGCTGAAATTCAGGTTACTGTCGCAGAACACCACGACGAACATTACAATGGCGTGCATTCATCTTACGCCAAGCTAGCCTTACTAGCAGACAGACTGCTTAAACGTCACGATATAGGAGATGCAGAAACCACGGATCTCCCGCCTGAGCTGCTGACCAGCCTTGGCATTACCGAACAACAAGCCGAAGAACAGCTCAGTAACGTGATTAATGCCGCACAGGACCTGGATTTATTGGCGCAGCAATTTGCGGCATAGATTTTCGGCGTAGACTTTGCGGCACAAACTGTCTTTCCGACTTACATCCTGCTGGCCATTAATGCCGCGCCCTTCAAACCCACCTCGGGATTCAAGACCAGCTTTACGGGTATTGTCTCCATCAATCCGGACATCGGCCCCTTATCCTGAAAGGCTTTTATAAATAAACCGGCGATTAATTGAGATTGTATCTTTGCAGCAATTCCACCCGCAATGAAAACACCCCCTTTTGCCATACAGGTCAATGCTAAATTCCCGGCCTGGCAGCCATAAATTTCCACAAACAAATCCATCGCTTGCTTAGCCAGTAAATTTGAAACCACTGAATCTGAAACCATTGAATCTGAAACCAAAGATGCGGCTTCACTCACCGCCGCAGCGGGATCACCTTCCGCCATTGCCTGGGTGAGTGCTTCACTCACCTGGTCTGGATATTTGTCCGTATAATACTGGTAAATATTCACCAGCCCACGGCCCGACAACACATCTTCCACACTCACGCGCGCATTTTTCCTTGCCAAAAACTGACGTAGATTTGTTTGCTCCTGACTGCCTGGGGAAAAATCACCGTGCCCCCCTTCAGACCCCAAAACCGCATAATGTCCATGTTCGGCATTACCCTGCCAAATCAGTAGCCCCTGACCCAAGCCGGTTCCTGCACCAATTAATACACGAGGTTGTGGTAAGTCCGGAAAAGACGTGTCTCCCTCCTGCAAGATAAAAAATGCTTCATCAGAGAGTGTCTCTAGCCCGTAACCCACTGCCTGAAAATCGTTGATCAAGGTAAAGCGTGAAAAGTTAAATTGGCTGGCGATGATATCTGCATCAATTAACCAGGGAAGATTAGTCACTTTAGCGATGTAATTTATTTTTTTGTTATTGCCCTTTGCTTCAAGCACTACCGGGCCTGCAACCCCGACACATCCTCGTGTGGGCACAGGCACGTTTTGCGCCAAAGCCGATGTCAGAAAGTGACTCAGTAACTCATCGAAGGTATTAAACTGTGTGCTTGGGTATCGTTTCTCATACACGGTGGCCAGACCAGATTCACCGTCATTACAGACGGCTATTTGCAGTAATGTTTTTGTCCCCCCAACATCACCTGCTAATATTATCTTGTCCATGTATTAACCGCCCCGTATTTTCTTCTAAGTGCTTCTAGGTGCTACTAAGGAGTAAAGCGTGCAGACAAATCTTAGTCCGGAAATTCCCGCCCTACGGTATTATTCCAATAATTGGGCCGCTGCTTCATCTAAATACCAATTCAGCTCGCCATGGGGTATCACGGATTGCACAGGATAACGGCGCTCGTTTTCAGCCTTTTGAGACAATTTGGATATATCAGCCAAAATAGTAGCCTTTGCTTCACCAACAATTAACAACGCAACATGACGTGCGGCATTGATGGTTGGATATGTCAGGCTTATTCGCCATACGGCCAATTTTTCAACAAACTGTGCCGCTACAGACTGGGAGGTTTCATGCAAAATATCAGTATCGGGAAACAAGGATGCCGTATGGCCATCATCGCCCATCCCCAGTAATATCATATCGAACACCGGCCTCCCATTTGCGTCTTTCACTAAATTTTGCTCAAGCACGTTCGCGTACTGTGCGGCATTTTTCTCCGCATCCAAAGCCGGATCATTCATCGCATGAATATTAGACGCCGGAACACTCACCTTGGACAACAGTGACTCCATTGCCATTCGATAATTACTGTCTGGGTGGTCTTGAGGTACGCAACGCTCGTCACCAAAATAAATGTGGATATTTTCCCATTTATTTTCATGGAGTGCATTGGTTTGAGCCAATCTAAGGTACAAGTTACGGGGGGTACTACCGCCAGCTAATGCTACATGAAAAGCCCCGCGCTCAGTGATGGCCTGATCGACAAGCGACCACCATTGCTGAGTCAGGGCATCAAGTAATAATTCAACATCTGCATAAATTTGAACCTTGCCATGCATTGAAACACTCCTTTTCTACAACGCTGACCAATACTGATATGTGTCAATAATAGTTATCTTATGATAGCTCAACTAATGGGCTAAATAGTACAAACGTCAAGCCTAGCCAATGATGACCTCTAATTATGTCTGCCTTACCATTATTTTGATGTTGCTACACGTGTGAGGTCTACGTGTGGTTTATGAGAAGGCCCATTGAGCACCGGTAAAACGATGGTGAAAATGGAACCGGATCCGAGGGTACTGATGACAGTAATTTCGCCTCCCATCATATTGCATAAATGCTGGCTAATAACCAAACCTAGCCCTGTACCGCCATACTTACGCGTCGTAGAAGGGTCAGCCTGCGTAAATGCCTCAAATAACTTATTTTGTTGCTCTTGAGACAGACCTATTCCAGTATCTTTTATATCAAAATAAAAATTTTCAAGTCCCTCTAAAAATTTTCGGCTGATCGTTAACACGATTTCGTTATCACGCGAAAATTTACTGGCGTTGCTTAACAAATTTATAAGTGCCTGGCGTACTTTTATATAGTCTGCGAACATTTCATTCACTGCTGGCGAGCAAACAACACGAAAAGTATTATTATTTTTACGAATTAATGGTTGAATAGTGTCAGAAATACTGGTGATTAAATCCTGAACACCAAACCATTCTTGATGCAAGTCCATTTTGCCAGATTCTATTTTTGTCAAATCAAGAATATCATTGATCTGTGCCAATAAATGCCGTCCCGCAGTATGTATTTTTTTCAAGTCTGAAGCACTTCCAGTCCCCATTGACTCATCAATATCCTCTAGCATCATTTCACTGTAACCAATAATAGCATTCAGAGGTGTACGCAGTTCGTGGCTCATGTTGGCCAAAAACAAGCTTTTTGATCGACTGGCCTCTAGCGCAGTATCACGTGCGGTGGCGAGGTCCAGAGTGCGTTGTTCGACCAATTCCTCGAGATGATCCCGGTGTTTTTTTAATTCCATTTCGGCTGATTCACGGTCACCAACTTCCTGACTGAGGTCGGCATTTCTCGAAACCAGTTCATCATAAAGCGATTTAAGTTCATCCGTCATTTTATTAAAACCCGCAGCTAACTCACGTACTTCGCTATTACCACAGATAACAACGGGTTCACCCAGCAATTTTTTGTCCTGTCTGATGCTGCGTAATTGCTCGCCTAACCGACGCAAGGGTGTTAACGCGGTTTTATTTAATGCGGCAATCATTATGAGTGCCAGGAACAGGCTAACACCCGCCATAAGCACAACATAAAGATTACGGGAAGACGTAAGCTGTAGTTCAAAGTCACTAATATCTCGCACAACGGCCAATTCAAATGCTGGCTCCCGCTGTTGGGTGAGTGGTTGATAGTTAGCGATGACTCCCGCCGTTGACAGGTTATTTTGCGGCCATTTTACGGAAGTATAGGCGGTAACATCGTCAGCAAAAGTCACTTGCAGCGGCATTCCTAGGTTGGTTTCTATTTCACGCAATGAATACACGGGGTCAGTTACCACTTCCAGGTAACCTTTTATGGAAAACCCACCGATAGGTATAATCAAACTGAAATGAGGGCGGTTGTTGACAAGACATAACTCAGAAATTGTTTTTAGCCTCTGCGGCCCCTTTCTTTGAGCGGCCCGGCCATATAATTCAGGGCAACCTGCATCCGTCGTACCGGAACTTGAAACGGCTTTCGATATTAGCGAAAAATCTTTGTCGTATACCGCCAGGCTTTCCAAACGGATAATGCCCGCCGTAACAAAATACTGATGAAACTGGGATTGTAAATATTCATCCAGGACAGATGATTCTTTTTGCAGAAAAAGTTTGCGGAAATGTTTATCGCTTTGTACCGTCTGACCCAAGTCATGGGAAATACGTGACAATTCATCAAGTATGGCGTCGACTCGCAGGCCAATTATTTTCTCAAACCCCTTTCGCTGGCTATCAATGGCATGTCCCCGATACGTTTCAGCAACGACTACCGCTAAAACCACGCCCAAAAACCCCATTCCGAGAATACTGCCAACTAGGTTTGCTCTTAAAGACAGTCTATTTAACATAGGGTATGACGCACCTGAACCATAATTGCTAAGAATATATTCCAGTCGGGTTATTGTTTATGATGACCTGAGCTTGCGGTTCGAGTCACTCATTAGCGGCATTCTATCGGCACCATTACTGAACCCTTAACGGTGCCCTCTTAACGGTGCCTCTCAATGAAGCGTTTTTTCTAAAATCACCTCATTGAAAAACCTATACTAAAAAACCTTCATAAAAAACCTTCATAAAAAACCATTGTTAATCTATATCGAATTCAGCGCATGACCAATACGTTTACGCTTACTCAGAAACACAATTCATCGGCGACCTTAAAACGAAGGCCGATTATTCACGTCCAACTTATCGACTTTATCTATATAGCACATTAGTTTACACGTTTTCCTGGTGACCGCTACTCAAAAACCCTGATTTAGGCAAGCCAAAAAATGCAACCCGTTACGCTATATGTCATAACATCGGCAAAGAGCAGGAAAAATGTATTTATAAGGCAAGAATAAGGTATGACGGACTGTCGTACCTGTTGTGGTGGATATTGAAGAGCTTCGAGTGGTGGGTATTGTAGAGCTTCGAGCGGTGGTTATTGTATAGGTGAGTAGCGGTTATTGTAGTGGGAAGAGTGGCAATTACACCGGTGTGGCGACTAGAGCAGCCATTAAAAAAGCAACGCCTTATTCAATATGATGAATAAAACACTAGGGGCCGTTCTCAATTACCTGAGTAAGCGTGATTCTGAGGCATTTTTCGTGCTGGCAAGGCGCGGTGAGGCGTAATAGTCATTCTATTGCAACGAATCGCAACGCCGCCAGCGCGGAAAAGGACCAGAATCACGCCACGAACGGTGATTGAGAACGGCCCCTA
>NVUB02000229.1 GCA_002401775.2 Ectothiorhodospiraceae bacterium | reverse complement strand
TTTTATGACGCAGTTTGGTAAAACTTAGGGTTTTAATTTGGGAAAACGATATTTAGTTATAATGGGAGTGTGGCAAAACGGTCGTAAAATCACTAAATCATACGACCGATAATTTGGTAAAAATTACGACAGAAAAGTGGCTCGTTACACCGAAATGCTGGAGGCGTTGATTAAACAGCAGCAGTCGGCGTAAGGCCGATACTCACCAATAACCGGGAGGAAAAACGAGTCACCAAGACGAGTAAAGCGATTAAACGAGAAATATAAGACGCTGGCCAAGGATGCGCAAACACCCAAAGCCAGCTAACCACAACAACCTAACCAGGAGGTTATAATGGCTGAGCAACATTCTACGCTAGGACGGCGTGTAACGAAAAGTCGGGTTTGTCATGTACGGACGCTCAAGGTGCGCAGTGGGAATATTTCCCGCATTATTAAAGACAAAGACCATGCCCATTTTGATCAGACGATTTATTTCACCGTGCCGTGGATCAATATTCAGGGGCAATGGCTGCAACAGGCGGGGTTTGGAATTAACACGCCGATAAAGGTGCGGGTGATGGAGGGGTGTTTGGTGCTTACGGCTGAATCCGCAGTCAATAATAAACTATAAATGAAAAGGCCCGGCTGATGCAGTCAGTCAGGCCTTTGAGTGGATAGCCGATAAGCTACCTGAAGTACAACTTCGGGTTATGTTTACCGGTTACAGTAGATTATTGCTCGCTTAAAGAACCGTAAATATCAGAGGGCTTTAAAAAGTTAATCTGCGTGGGCACAAAAAACGTGCCTACCCTACCCGGTTGGCTAACAAATTTTTCCGCATTTAGGACACTCACCACTACCTTCAGGATAAAAATAGGCACCACATCCTTTAGGGCAAGATTTTGCTTCTCCCATGGGTTTATATGGCTCCCATCCCATTTTAATATGATGAACAGCCATAGCTTCTTCATGAGTATCAGCTTCAATAGAATGAAGAAACTTAGCGTGCTTTCCCAAAAGGTTATTCTCCTGCTGCCACTTAACATTGTCACTAGCAACTAAAGAAACACCATCATCATCAGCCCATGCTTCGAATTTATATTTCATAATTAGAATTACTCATTTGTGAACGCACGTCCTGTAATTATTTCTAAATCTACACGAGGAAAACTGCTAGGTTGATTTCTGGTAGGGAAACTTCTGCCAGGGAAATTTGCCGCTGAAATACCACCAGAAGATGCCAATCGCCTTGCAAATATTCTTGCCTGTTCAAAAAATGCAGCACGTGCCTTTCGGTCTCTTGGCCTCAAGCTAACTTCCAACCCATTAAGAAGAGCTAATCCTTGCGTAAGGGTAAGAGGTGATGCTTGCGCCCAAGGAGCACTCCTTTCTAAACCGCCACCTTGTGCCTGCCATCTCCCCCGATGACCATCATTCTCACAACCACTAAACTCGGCAGCAGGCATACTAATCCCAAAGCTTGTCGCAGCATAAACACCAATACACGTTGTCGTTGCAATACCAACAATTTGACCTGCCGCACCCCTCAAAAATGTAAATCCCAAGCGAGGGGCCAGCACTGCTGTTGTTGCTAGAATTCCTCGAATGGAAATTCCTGCACTGACCGACGCTAAGAAATTGCCCGATGGATCTGTGTTATTGGCAGGATCACTTTCAGTATAATTATATTTATTGAGCGAAAGAGGAATACTGATAACTCCCATCCACGTATCTTGCGACGTAAACCTTCCAACCGCTGGATCGTAATACCTTGCCCTCAAATATATCTGATTCAAGTTAGCGTCAAACTGTTCGCCGGTGTATTTGTAACTGTTCTCAGTAATCCCCGTACTATCGATTTCGGTGCCGTAGGCACTGTAATCATAGGTGTCGGTGATGCTTCCGGTTTCGTCAGTTAGTGCCCTCGTTGACCCTAATCCATCATACAGGAAGTAGCTGTCGTTGCTTGCTCTGCTCTGGTTGATGAGGTCATCGCCGTAGACGTAACTTACCGTGGGGGTGTTGCTGCTGTCCAGTTCGTTGAGGACTTGGGCGTAGTCGCGGTTTTTGTCGACGATGTAGGTGGTGGTGATGCCGTCGTCGTTTTTGGCGGTTCTTAGGCCGTCTGTGTCGTATTGGTAGCTGACGTTGTCGGTTTCAACGGCGCTTTCGGTTTTGACCATTTGGATGAGGCGGTTGTTTTGGTCGTAGCTGTTGGTGATGACGGTGGCATCAATGGTTTTGGTGAGGGTGTTGCCGTTGTTGTCGTAGCTGTAGGTTTCGCCGCCGGCGGTTAGTAATCGATCATTGGCGTCATAAGCGTATGCGGTGCTAACTCCGGCTTCAGTGGCGTAGCTGCGGTTGCCGGTGGGGTCGTAGGTGTAGCTGTTGCTTTGGCTGCCTAATACGGGGTGGCTGGTGAGGGTTTCGCCGGTTAATCGGTAAAGGTCGTCGTAGCTATTGCTGGTGGTGGCGCCGTTTAGGGCGATGATTTGATCTCTTCTGCCTGTTGCGCCGAGGGTGTAGTCAAACTGGCTGATGACGGCGGTGGTGCTGTCTTTGGTTTGCACTTGTTTGAGGCGGTTTAGGGTGTCGTAGGTGTAGTTGGTGGTGTTGCCGTTGGGGTAGCTGACGCTTTTTCGGTTGCCGACATTGTCGTAGCCATAGGTGGTGATTTGGCTGTTGGTGTCGGTGACGGTGGCTAGTCGATTGAGCACGTCGAAGCTGTAGCCGGTGGTTTGGGTGGTGGCTGTGGGCGTGGTCGGTATGGTGGTGATAACGCTGATGCGGTTGCTGGCGTTGTCGTAGGTGTAGCTCAGTACGGTGCCTTCGGGCTTGGTTTCCTGGGTGAGTCGGTTTTGGCTGTCGACGATGTAGGTGGTGGTGCCTTGGCTGTTTGTGGCACTGGTGCGATTGCCGACGGCATCGTAGCCATAGGTGTCTTCACTGGTATCGGCGTAGGTTTTTTTGGTTAGACGGTTGTTGCTGTCGTATTCAAAGGTGGTGCTGTTGCCGTTGAAGTCGGTGTGGCTGGTTTGGTTGCTGTTGGCATTGTAGATGAAGCTTTCGCTTTGGCCTTCGGGCAAGGTGCGGGTGTTTACGCGGCCTAGGGCGTCGTAGCTCCAGTTTGTGGTGTTGCTGTTGGCGTCGGTTTGCGAGAGTTTGTTACCCGCTTCGTCGTAACTGAAGGTGATGGTGGAGCTACGACCGGCGATGTCGTGATTGAAGTCGGTGCGATTACCGGCGCTATCTTCTTGGGCGATGAGGCGGCCTTCGTTTCCGGGCGTGGTGTCATAGATGTTTTTGACGATGTTACGGCCCAGGGGGGCGATGATGTCGAGTAACAGGTGGCACGCGTTGGCCGCTCCTGCGCTTCCTGCGCCCGCGGCACTGGCACATCCCTGTGCGGCGTATGTGTACTGGGTGACGTTCGCGCCAGCATCCGTGACTGACTGTATCGCCAGTGCTATCTCAAAGAAACTGACGATATAAGGGACAGCTATTGGAGAGATTCATATCAAGGAGTGATACTATGCAGACTGAGACAATCAACGTAATATTGACTAAAAAAACCACTATGGCATACACCGATTCTAATGTAAGACCAACTCAAACCGAGGCAACACCTCTACTTGAACAAGTGGAAACTATTAGGCTCGAAGCCAATACTCAATTGGACGAAAACCAACGTAGTGAGCTAGGTCAGTTCATGACTCCCGCACCTCTCGCGCGCTTAATGGCCTCGATGTTCAACAATCTCACCGGCGATATCCATTTATTAGACGCTGGAGCCGGAGTTGGCTCATTAACAACCGCAGTTACTGAAGAAGCCTGTAATCGTTTCGTCAAGCCGCGCTCAATCACCGCCAACACATATGAGCTTGATACATTGCTTACCGAACACCTTAAAACCTCCATGCAGCTCTGCCAACACACCTGTACAGACAACCGTATTGATTTCAAATCTAATATTTTGAACACTAATTTTATTGATGAAGCCGTCACCCTATTACAGGGTGACGTATTTAGTGAACGCTTGGCACCTCGTTTTAACCGCGTAATACTCAACCCCCCATATTACAAAATTAATAGCGGTTCCACTACGAGGCAGCAACTCAGCAGTGTAGGAATCGAGACGGTAAACCTCTACGCAGCTTTTGTTGCCCTGTCGATTAAGCTATTGGAAGACGGAGGCGAATTAGTGGCTATTACACCACGCAGCTTTTGTAACGGCCCTTATTTTAAACCTTTTCGGCAACTGTTATTTGGCCAGATGACGATCAAACAGATTCATATATTTAAGTCACGTAATAAGGCATTTAAAGGCGACACTGTTTTACAAGAAAATATTATTTTTCACGCCATTAAAGAACAAACTGACAACCCTATTACTATCACTTCCAGTAGCTGTGCCGAGGATAAAGAAGTATCAGTTAGGGAAGTCAGTCAACAGAACGTTGTTTGTCGAAATGACCCTGATATGTTTATTCATATTCCTACTTCCAAAGAAGATGGGGATATTGCTGTAGCAGCACGTAGTTTACCATGTTCATTAAATGATTTAGGACTCAAAGTATCCACTGGACGTGTTGTGGATTTTCGGGCCAAAGAATATTTACAGATGGAGCCTAGCACCACCACTGTACCGTTGATTTACCCAACACATTTCAAACAAGGCTTTATCGCATGGCCCAAGACCAACAGCCGAAAACCTAATGCGTTAAAAGCTTGCTCTGGCACCGATAAACTCATGGTACCCAGCGGGGTTTACACATTAGTTAAACGCTTTTCATCCAAAGAAGAGCGTCGACGCATCGTAGCCGCAGTTTTCGACCCCAAAAAGATAAACTCACAACAAATTGGTTTTGAAAATCACTTAAATTATTTCCACAACAACGGTAAAGGTCTAAGTCTCAGCATCGCCAAGGGACTAGCATTATTCCTTAATTCATCACTAGTCGATCAGTATTTTCGACAATTTAACGGTCACACTCAAGTCAATGCAACAGATCTTCGTAGTCTTCGGTATCCAACATTAAAACAATTAAAGCAATTAGGAAGCCATTATAAATCTAAACTCCCTGAGCAAGACGTTGTTGACAAGATTATTGAAAAAACACTATTTTGCCAAAATTAATCTGTATCAAAGGTCTCTGCTAAATAATGTTTAGAAGGGTCTTCCTGTATTCAGATATACGTCCCTGGTGCAATATTTTTATACTTCCCTTGACGCTGCCCAGCGACTTTCCACGTTTGATACGCCGTGGTAAACCCAACACCTGTTTTACCCGAACGATCCGCTAATTTTTGCAAATTTTCCACTTTATGAAGGTCAGCTTCCCCGTCACTAGTGACCGCTTCAATCACCCATAAATGATCAGCCTCACGATTCCACAATAATACATCCGGCATTGAGTCATCCAAGCTAATACTCAAACCCGCTTCAGCCAATGTGTGTTTTTGTTTTTCTGTAATACGGTCGCCGTCACCATCATCGATGTACACCACATCATAACCAGGCAGGAAACGCGGCGCATAATGCGTGCAACTTGCATCAATTAAATCACTATGCTTAGTATCCGTTTGTTTTCTGGCCACTAAGGCCATTTGTGCTTGCAGTTCCAGGCGCTGCCGTGTCTTGTCTTCATCAACCCATACCGATAACAATTCACGCCACTCATTGTCAGAAGCTTGAAGGATTGCCTTGAAATCTTCAGCGAGGCGATACGCACAATTACTAGATTTGGAAACTGGGTGGCCATGAATAAAACGTTTATTCTTAGAATCGTAATACACTTTTTCAATCGCACCCAATTCCCACATGGGCTTTAACCAATAATCTCTTCCTTCTCGATCCAGCTTCCGCGCCCCTCGCTGCATAATTCCAATGTGGCAAGCAATATGAGCAGTACTAGCTCCTTCACAGAACCTAGTGTTCGTTGGTGCTGAAGCGTACCAACTCGGCTCGTGGTCATCGAGCAAGGCATAAATAGCATCGACCTGATCCACAGAATATCGATCAATGATTTTTAAAACCTCAGCAATATGCTCTTTGGTTACCCCCTGTAAATCATATGGGATAGGGGTACCTTCTTGAATACCCTCTTCCAATAGCTGTTCTCTGCGTTTATAAATTTGATCTTCTAATGCCATTGCATATAGTCCTGACTTCTTTTTTTATTTATTAAACAAAGGATAATGTGGAAAATCGAATTTTTCTGTTTTAGTACAGTAAAACCTTATACGGTTGAATCTTAGCTCCCTACCCCTTGGGAATGAACCGATATTTTTCTTTCAAATAATTCGCCCACGTTACAATTAAACAATTCACAGAGTTTATCGACTGCTTCTAGATCGATTCGAGCAGCTGTTTCTTTATAAAGTAATGTAATCGTATTGCGATTTAAACCCGTTTCACGAGCTACGTCGGCAATGCTCATTTTACGTTCACCCATAAGGCGAGACACGGTGTTTTTCAAGGTAGTTGTCGCTTTTTTTAATCACGCGGCGTCTTTTATCTCGTCCTTTTCAGGGTTTAATGTCACCGCACCGATGGGATTCCAGTTGCGGGTATCTCCAGACCATCGCTCAGGGT
>NVUB02000228.1 GCA_002401775.2 Ectothiorhodospiraceae bacterium | reverse complement strand
TTTTTGATTGCCTTAAGTGAGTCTGTTTTTCGTCACTCCGGCGAATGCCGAAGTCCAGAGAGATTTAAAAAGCTACTGGATTCCGGCCTTTATGCCCCAGAGGGTATTCGCGCCGGAATGACGGTATTGTTAACGTTACGTAGGGTGTACCCTCTGGGGCATAAAGGCCGGAATCCAGTAGCTTTTTAAATCTCTCTGGACTTCGGCATTCGCCGGAGTGACGAAAAACAGACTCACTTAAGGCAATCAAAAATGGCGCAATACGTTTTTACAATGAATGGCGTAGGCAAGGTTGTTCCTCCTAAACGTCAAATTCTCCGCGACATTCACTTGTCATTTTTCCCCGGCGCAAAAATTGGCGTATTGGGACTCAACGGTTCTGGTAAATCAACCCTACTGCGCATCATGGCCGGGCTCGATACCGATATCATTGGAGAAGCACGCCCACAGGCTGGCATTAAAATCGGCTACCTGTCACAAGAACCTGAGCTGAACGACAGCAAAGACGTACGCGGCAATGTCGAAGAAGCCCTGGGCGATATTTCATCGGCACAAGAAGACCTGGACGCGGTATACGCCGCCTATGCCGAGCCCGACGCCGACTTCGATGCGCTGGCCAAAAAACAAGCCGAACTCGAAGCCTTGTTACAAACCAGCGACGGCCACAGCATGGAACGCACTCTGGAAATTGCCGCCGACGCCCTGCGCCTGCCGCCTTGGGATGCAGACGTCAGCAAACTCTCCGGCGGTGAGCGCCGTCGCGTAGCCCTCTGCAAACTACTGCTCTCCAAACCTGACATGTTGTTGTTAGACGAACCGACCAACCACCTTGATGCCGAGTCCGTCGCCTGGCTAGAACGCTTCCTGCATGACTACCCCGGCACTGTTGTTGCCGTCACCCATGACCGTTACTTCCTCGACAACGTCGCCGGCTGGATACTGGAACTGGATCGTGGACACGGCATTCCCTGGGAAGGCAACTACTCTTCCTGGCTAGAACAAAAGAGTGCCCGTCTCGAGCAAGAAGAAAAAACCGAAGGCGCCCGCATCAAAGCCATGAAATCGGAACTGGAATGGGTACGCACCGCCCCCAAGGGCCGTCATGCCAAAAGCAAAGCCCGAATAGCCCGCTTCGAAGAACTCAGCAAACAGGACTTCACCGCCCGCAACGCCACCAATGAACTGTTCATTCCCCCCGGCCCACGCCTGGGCGATGTCGTCATTGAGTCCATCAACCTCAGCAAAGGCTTTGGTGATCGGCTGCTGTACGACAACCTCAATTTTAATCTACCACGCGGCGGCATCGTCGGCATCATCGGCCCCAACGGCGCCGGTAAAACCACCCTGTTCCGCATGATCAATGGCCAGGAAACCCCCGATAGCGGCGAACTGAAAATCGGCGAAACCGTCAAAATAGCCTGCGTAGACCAATCACGCGACGCCCTCAACAGTGACAACTCCGTCTGGCAGGAAATCTCCGGCGGGCATGACAACATGACCATAGGCGCACTCAACGGCGGCATGGAAATCAACTCCCGCGCCTATGTCGGTCGCTTTAACTTCAGAGGCAGCGACCAGCAAAAACGCGTCGGTGATCTCTCCGGCGGCGAACGCAACCGCGTACACCTCGCCAAACTACTCGCCTCCGGTGGCAACTTACTATTACTCGATGAACCTACCAACGACCTCGACGTAGAAACCCTGCGCGCACTGGAAGACGCCCTACTGGAATTCCCCGGCTGCGCCGTCGTCATCTCCCATGACCGCTGGTTCCTGGATCGCATCGCCACCCACATCCTCGCCTTTGAAAGCGACAGCGAAGTCGTCTGGTTTGAAGGCAACTACGGCGACTACGAAGCCGACCGAAAACGGCGTTTAGGTGCAGATGCCGACCAACCACATCGGATTAAATACAAAAAGTTGACACGCTAACAAACGTGAAACAACCACCCCGTAGATACCGCCTGTATTCCTCGTTCCCACGCTCTGCGTGGGAACGCATACGGTGGGTGAATTAACAGAATAAAATATAGATCCCCAGAGAGGATCGTGGAAACCAGAGAACGTGGGCACAAAATACGTGCCTTTATGCCCCAGAGGGTACACCCTACATTACTGCGGACAGTATCAAAAGAACCGGAGTCTGGCAGGGTTTAGTCAAGTAGGTTAGGCAAAGCGCAGCGTGCCCAACAACCCCGCATCACGTTGGGCACGTCGCTGAAGCTCCTTTGCCCAACCTACAATGCCACTCATGGTATTCCTCTTGTTGAGGTTATGGGGATAACACAACAAGAAATATCATGCGTAGATTTTTAAGACAACGGCATATCCATTGTCCAAGCCACCGCCTTAGGCGGTGGCTATACAAGACTGATTATAATCTTAGCGGGCAAGTAGAGTCCTGCAATATGGAGGCGTCATCGATGCTCGCGACGATGCCAGACACGGATGATCACCACGTTTTTCTCGTTATCGATCATATAGCGGAGCACATAGGTGCCTGTGCCGAAGGGGAGAAAACACTCCCGTCGCCCGGTATCATCATCCATCGGTCGGCCAATATCCGGCATGTCTACCAGTCTGTCACTACCTTCCAGCAACGTTTCCATGACCCGACCGGCTGCGACGGGATCCTGCTTAAACAAAAAATCATACCGCCGTTGAGTATCCTGCCATGCCTCTGGCAGCCAACGTACCCTCATCCAGTAGCCTTCGTGTGTACCTGGTCAACGAGGTGCATGAGGTGGATTCTAACTTCTTCCTGATCCAGATACTCACCCGTCTCCTGATATCGTTGCCAGCGCTGCTGGTCTTCCGCTTTTTCACGCTCACAAGCCTCTTCTTTTTCCAAATACTCCTGGATGGCTTTTTTCATCAGCCAATGGGGAGTTCGCTCCTTAAGAGCGCCCAACGCCTTAAGGCGTTTCCGTATGTCATCGTTCAATTTAACGCCCATAGTAGTAGCCATAAACAATAGCCTCCACAAAAGGTTGCACCTTGTGCAACTGACTATAACACATAATATCAAATTCACCCTGAACAGCTGATGATACCGTGTGGATTTTTGAACATAAAATGAGGAAAAACAGGTTTAGCGGGTTTCAATCCACACGCCCGTAAAGGGCGCGACACGCCAGGACAATCCACCGTATGCCAAAAATGGAGTTTCAATCCACACGCCCGTAAAGGGCGCGACAAGGTTTTCCCTGACAACACTAACCGTAGCGCCCGTTTCAATCCACACGCCCGTAAAGGGCGCGACATTGATTTTATGCCAACTATAAATGTAAGTGACGTTTCAATCCACACGCCCGTAAAGGGCGCGACTGCCTCTATTTGCCCCTTATTGCGATAAATGGGGCGGTTTCAATCCACACGCCCGTAAAGGGCGCGACTGGGTGTTGATGTCTCAAACGTACCCGGATATTGTTTCAATCCACACGCCCGTAAAGGGCGCGACGAATTGGATGTAAACGGTTACCCCTGGGATAGTCGTTTCAATCCACACGCCCGTAAAGGGCGCGACCTGTACGAGGTAGCCAACCAACCTGTACCATTAGTTTCAATCCACACGCCCGTAAAGGGCGCGACCTCCTAACCATATTGGTGCCCCCGTTGTCACGGATGTTTCAATCCACACGCCCGTAAAGGGCGCGACGGTATATAACCACGTCTATGTTACCGAACCCGTGTTTCAATCCACACGCCCGTAAAGGGCGCGACGTTCCAACGGTCGATATATCGGTACCGTTGGAACTGTTTCAATCCACACGCCCGTAAAGGGCGCGACGACAAAACCATCTACTTTACCAACCACAGACACTGTTTCAATCCACACGCCCGTAAAGGGCGCGACCGTTGAACATAGAACCGATAACGGAATCAGTGTGTTTCAATCCACACGCCCGTAAAGGGCGCGACATAACTAGAGGGTTGGTATTCTTAACTTTACCCGGTTTCAATCCACACGCCCGTAAAGGGCGCGACCAGGTTTAGGTATGTATTAGCTGTGGTCGGTGTGTTTCAATCCACACGCCCGTAAAGGGCGCGACTAAGCACTGACGGCAATGGAACTGTATGGGTTATGTTTCAATCCACACGCCCGTAAAGGGCGCGACAATATGAAAACAACAAAAACAATGGAAAAACTGGTTTCAATCCACACGCCCGTAAAGGGCGCGACATAATTAAAAGCATAGCAAAAGGCAATGATGTTGTTTCAATCCACACGCCCGTAAAGGGCGCGACATATAGCGATTTTTTTGATGACGACCAAGACCACGTTTCAATCCACACGCCCGTAAAGGGCGCGACTAGCATGGACAACCCGTTGCATAACATTGACATGTTTCAATCCACACGCCCGTAAAGGGCGCGACCGTACTACATACACCCCTGGCAGCACGGACACGGGGTTTCAATCCACACGCCCGTAAAGGGCGCGACCTTTGCCAGAGCAAATACATTAAGGCTGTCAGGCTGTTTCAATCCACACGCCCGTAAAGGGCGCGACAGGCTGAAATCCACACGCTGTATTTAAATAGGCAGTTTCAATCCACACGCCCGTAAAGGGCGCGACGAGCCAGACGCTAGATTGATAGGCGATATTCGAGCGGTTTCAATCCACACGCCCGTAAAGGGCGCGACATCAACGGCTAGGGATTAACCTAGCCCAAACGGAGTTTCAATCCACACGCCCGTAAAGGGCGCGACCAAGTACCACAGCCGATGACTTAGAGCCATCGTATGTTTCAATCCACACGCCCGTAAAGGGCGCGACTTTATTTATAGGATTAAACACGACGCAAAGGCCGTTTCAATCCACACGCCCGTAAAGGGCGCGACTAAAGACGAGCCGCCTAGTTCGGCGGCCAGCTTAAAGTTTCAATCCACACGCCCGTAAAGGGCGCGACTGATGAGGCGTATTTGAGAGTCTACCAAAACATTGTTTCAATCCACACGCCCGTAAAGGGCGCGACACCAGCATCCGTCCAGCCTGATGCTGCCAAAATTTGTTTCAATCCACACGCCCGTAAAGGGCGCGACGGCGATATAGATCAGGCTATTTACGATAAATATGTTTCAATCCACACGCCCGTAAAGGGCGCGACAACGTTTGGCTATGCACCGGGTGCACTGGCACAAGTTTCAATCCACACGCCCGTAAAGGGCGCGACGAAACGATGATTTTAACGCAGCCACAAATAACATTGTTTCAATCCACACGCCCGTAAAGGGCGCGACATGATTTGCCTTTGCCCTTGGATAGTATCAGCGTTGTTTCAATCCACACAAATTTTATCAATTCTAGTAAAGAATCAGCCGAGTGTTGTAAATCGTCATCCATTATTATAGCGTAATCACCTGAACATTTATTTAAACCTGCCATTACGACATTATGTTCTCCAAAATTTTTTGCTAATGAATACAAAACAATGCTCATGTATTTTTCTACTAATTTTTTGCATTTCTCTTCTGTATTGTCTTTGGACGAATCGTTTATAAGTATGATTTCAAATTTATAATTTTCTCCCAAAGCCTGTACTATATTATTTACTAATA
>NVUB02000227.1 GCA_002401775.2 Ectothiorhodospiraceae bacterium | reverse complement strand
TTTTCAGTAAGTCCACCGCATGACGGAAGGAAACGCCCTCCTTCTTCATCACCCAGTCGATCACTGACCCACCTTCGTTACAGGCACCCAGACAATGCCAGAGATTCTTTTCAGGACTGATCACCAGTGATGGGGTTTTATCATCATGAAATGGACAGTGGCCCAGATAGTCCTTGCCGTGTTTTTTGAGGATGATACCAGCGGATTCGGCCAAACGTACCAAAGAGACCTCATTTTTCAAACGATCCAGCTCATTGTTCGATATACGTACCATACCTGGATTTCTCCAAAATCTTGTCAAGAACCATAATTGATGCGTTTTACGCATTATGCTATATTCGTTTTAAATAAACCTGTCAAGGCGTATTACGAATAGGCACATACACTAGGAGACATCACATGGTCACTGAGTTATTGAAAATCATGCAAGGTGAAGATATTCGCAAAGCCTTTGGTCTGCGCCTAAAGGAACTACGCAAACAGAAAGGCTGGACCCAGAAAGAGCTGGCAAAGCAGATCGACATTCGATTTGCGCAGCTCAACAAGTATGAATGCGGTATGCATATACCCCCGATTGAGAAGTTGGCAATGCTCAGCGATATTCTTGGTGTCACGCTCGATTACCTGATCATGGGTAACCGCAATCAGAAACAACCCTTGCACAATATGCGGTTGATTGAGCGGCTAAAGGAGCTGGAAGGTTTCGATAGCGATGATCAAGATGTCATTATTACGATGATTGATGCCATGATCATTAAACGACGGGTTGAAGGTGCAGTTGCACCCTTCGACCAACAACACGCCAGCGGCTAAAGGAGGATTCAACAATGGCAACACCCATGCAAAGCGCACAAGCACTAATTGAGAAGATTCAATCACTCCCCACTGACCGGATTGCGGAAGTGGAAGATTTCGTGGATTTTTTGAGGCAACGTGCAAGGCTACAGAAGTCGGTTACCCGCAAGCAATCGCTGGATTTTCCGGTGGATGATCTTGGCCCCTGGCCCGATGGGTTAAGCTTGCACAGAGAGGATATGTATGGCAATGGCGAACGCTGAAACACTGTTTATTGATACCAACATCCTGATCTATGCCAATGTGACGACAGCACCCTTTCACGAGCAAGCACTGAACGCAATTAAGGCAGCACACCAGTCAGAACGACCTCTATGGATCAGTCGTCAAGTATTACGGGAGTTTATTGCCGCACGTACCCGGCCACAAACCTTTGCCAAGTCTTCAGCGCCGGACGTGGTCATCAAACGAGTACGTTATCTTGAAGAGCAGTTTCAGGTGGCAGACGATACCACCGCCGTGACCGGGCAGCTTATCAAGCTGATGGAAAATTTCAAAATCGGCGGCAAGCAAGTTCACGATGCCAATATCGTGGCCACCATGCTGGTTTATGGCATTCCCTGTCTGCTGACCCACAACGTCAAGGACTTTCGGCGTTTTGGAGAAATTATCAAAATTGAGGGGATTGATTCTTAATTGATGAGTCAGTTACCGAAAACTAAAAAAAACAGCGACTAAAAACAAACAATAACCGGGAGGAAAAACGAGTCACAAGATGATTAAAGCGAAAATATAAGACGCTGACCAAGGGTGCGCTAACACCCAAAGCCAGCTAACCACAACAACCTAATCAGGAGGTTATGATGGCTGAGCAACATTCTACGCTAGGAAGACGTGTCACGAAAAGCCGGGTTTGTCATGAGCGGCATTTAAAAGTGCGCAGGGGGAATGTTTCCCACATTATTAAAGACAAGCACCATTCCCATTTTGATCAGACGCTTTATTTCACCGTACCGTGGATCAATATTCAGGGGCAGTGGCTGCAACAGGCGGGGTTTGAGATCAATACGCCGATAAAGGTGCGGGTGATGGACGGCTGTTTGGTGCTGACTGCTGAATCATAAAAGAAAAGGCCCGGCTGATGATTCCAGAACCGGGCCTTTTAGAATTCGTTTTTCGTAAACGGTTTATATCCGTTAATCTGCGTGGGCACAAAAAACGTGCTTACCCTACCCAGCTATCAATCATCAACATTATTCTTAGTATCATGATATTTACCAAACCAAATTTTGGCTTCATTTTCATCCGTATCGACACCTAAGCCCATAGAATACATTTCTCCAACTCGGTATATAGCTTTGGTATCACCTTTATTAGCTAGAACCATATAACCTTTAAAAGCCAGAGAATAATATTCCGTTGACTCAATTTCACTACTAGAATAAGTCTTATTCGGCCCTTCAAATCCCCGACTATATAGCATGCCCAAACAATGATAATTATCTGGGTTTTTTGAATCCTTGGCTTTCAAGTGCCATTTCAATGACATATCAATATTTCGTTCTATTGAGCAAAAACCTGCAAGATATATCGATCCCAACTCTATCTGAGCCTTATAATATCCCTTTTCTGAAAGGTCAATTATAAGTTTTAAATATTCTTGATCGTTTCCCATTGCGTTTTTACGCTGAGCTACCGCATAGAGATCATCTAATTTAGTTTTATTCATATTATTGGCAATTACACCCTAATTAAAGTCGAAAATGGCATTCTCTCCAAGCACCGCCATCCAAACCTTCTCGTATTGATCGCGGCATCAAATCAGATGGAAAACCCGGCGCACAAGGTGCCTTTCGTGGAACTGATGAAGCAACGACACTTGGTATAAACCGGGTAATGAAAAACCCTGGAAATTGTCTACATATATACCTAACTTCTGAATACCCTGGATACGAAGAACCCTTAGGTCCAAATACTAATGTGCATGCTTCATCGCCATAACCTGTAAGATCGGTATTTATCAATCCCAGCAATGATGAATCTGGGCCAACCATTGACATCAACAAAATTAACCCAATAGCGCTGTAATCGGGAATAAGTGGATCATAAGAATCCTCCCAATTACTCAGAGAACCGAATCCAATCTGTGAGGAATACTGCGAAGAAGCCGCCAAAATACCGATGGTGGATATGACGGCCATTTGACTAACTATCGAGAAGCGACCCGAGGGATCAATGTTGCTTATTGGATTGGCATTCGCATAAAGATATTTATTTAATGTGATGGGGTTTCGTTGACGACCTGACCAGGTATCTTGCTGGGTAAACCTACCCACACCCGGATCGTAATACCGCGCCCTCAAATATACCTGGTTCAAGTTAGCGTCAAACTGTTCGCCACTATAGCGGTAGCTGTTTTCTGTGATCCCCGTGCTATCAATTTCGGTGCCATAAGCACTGTAGTCGTAGGTGTCAGTAATGGCTCCGGTGGCGTCAGATAATGCCCTGGTTGACCCCAATCCATCATAGAGGAAATAGCTGTCATTCGCTGCTCTGCTCTGGCTGATGAGGTCGTCGCCGTAGACGTAACTTACCGTGGGGGTGCTTGTGCTGTCCAGTTCGTTGAGGACTTGGGCGTAATCACGGTTTTTGTCGACGATGTAGGTAGTGTTTATGCCGTCGTCATTTTTGGCGGTTCTGAGGCCGTTTGTGTCGTATTGGTAGCTGACGTTGTCGGTTTCTATGGCAATTTCGGTTTTGACCATCTGTATTAGGCGGTTGTTTGGGTCGTAGGTGTTGGTGACGACGGTGGTATCAATGGTTTTGGTGAGGGTGTTGCCGTTGTTGTCGTAGGTGTAGGTTTCGCCGCCGGCGGTGATGAGGCGGTCGTTGGCGTCGTAGGCATACGCGGTGCTGACGCCGGCTTCTGTGGCGTAGGTGCGGTTGCCTGTTGGGTCGTATTGATAGTCGTTGGCGACTGTGCCCAGTACGGGGTGACCGGTGATGTTTTCACTGAGCAGGCGGTAGAGGTCGTCGTAACTGTAGCTTGTTGTGGTTCCGCTGAGGTCGGTGATTTGGTCTCTTCTTCCGGTTAAGCCGAGGGTGTAGTCGTATTGGCTGATGACGGCGGCGGCACTGTCTTTGGTTTGCACTTGTGTCAGTCGGTTAAGCGTGTCGTAGAGGTATGCGGTGGTGTTGCCATTGGGGTAGGCGACATTTTTTCGGTTGCCCACTGCGTCGTAGCTGTAGGTGGTGAGTTGGCTGGCGCTGTCGGTCACCGTTGCTAGTCGGTTGAGGGTATCGAAGCCATAGCCGGTGGTTTGGGTGGTGACGGTCGGTGTGGTGGGTAGTGTGGTGATGACGCTGGTGCGATTACCGGCGTTGTCGTAGGTGTAGTCCAGTGTGGTGCCATCGGGTTTGATTTCTTTGGTGAGGCGGTTTTGGCTGTCGTAGCTGTAGCCAGTGCTGCCTTGGCTGTTTGTGGCACTGGTGCGATTGCCGACGGCGTCGTAGCCATAGGTTTCTTCGCTGGTGTCGGCGTAGACTTTTTTGGTCAGTCGATTGTTTGTGTCGTATTCAAAGGTGGTGCTGTTGCCGTTGAAGTCGGTGTGGCTGGTTTGGTTGCCATTGGCGTCGTAGACGAGGTTTTCGCTTTGGCCTTCGGGCAGGGTGCGGGTTTTTACGCGCCCTAATGCGTCGTAGCTCCAGCTTGTGGTGTTGAGTTTAGCGTCACGCTGGGTGAGTTTGTTGCCTGCTTCGTCGTAGGTGTATTCGGTGCGCTGGTTGAGGGCGTCGATGACGGCGGTGAGACGGCCCAGGGCGTCGTATTCGTAGGTGGTGGTGAGCCCGGCCTGGTCGGTTTTGCTGATGACTCGGCCAAGGGCGTCGTAGCTTTCGAGCAGGGTGCTGGTGTCGGCGTAGGTGGTTTGGCTACGGCGGTCGAGGCTGTCGTAGGTGTAGCTGACGGTGTTGCCGTTGGCATCAGTCTGGCTAGTGAGGTTGCCGTTGGCGTCGTAGCTGAAGGTGGTTTCTTGGAGCATGGCGTTGCGGCTGGTGGTTCTGCGCCCTGCGTTGTCGTAGTCGGATTCGTTGCGGTTGCTGTTGGCATCGAGGGTGGCGATGACACGGCCTGCGGCGTCGTACTCTGTTTGCGTGGTGGTGCCGTCGCTGTAGGTGGTGCGAATTTGTCGATTTAGGGCGTCGTAGGTGTAGGTAGTGATGCGGCCAAGGCGGTCGGTATCACTGGTGAGGTTGCCTTCGAGGTCGTAGGTTTTGCTGGACTCGGTGAGGTCGGCATAGACGCTGCGGGTAAGGCGGCGATAAGCGTCGTATTCCATTGTGGTGCGGTTGCCGAGGGCGTCTATTTGCGCGGTGGTGTTGCCGACGGCGTCGTATTCTGTACGGGTGATGTTGCCGAGGGCGTCGGTGGTTTGAATGACACGGTTTTGTGCACCGTACACAAAGGCGGTGGTTTCGGTGACGGAAATCCCGGCGACGCTGCGGCTGCGAGCTTCGCTGAGGACGTTGTTGTTGGCGTCGTAGGTCATCGTGGTGACGTTGTTGAGGGCGTCTGTTTCCGTGAGTTTGTTGCCTTCGTCGTCATAGGTGTAGGTGGTTTCGTTGCCGTCGATGTCACGGGTGAGGCTGACGTTACCTTTGGCGTCGATGTTGTTGCCGGCGATGTTGCCATCGGGGTCTTTGACGCTGAGCAGGTTGCCGACGAGGTCGTAGGTGTTTTCAAACACGTTGCCTTGGGCGTCGGTGATGAAGGTTTCCTGGCCACGCTGGTTGTAGGCGAAGGTGACGGTGTTGCCTTCGGCATCGGTTTGTGTGAGCTGATCTCGACGGGTGTTGAAGGTGGCTGTGGTGATGTTGCCCAGCGTATCGGTTTTTGTGAGCTGGTTGTCGTCGGCGTCGAAGGTGTAGGTGGTGGTGTTTCCTAGAGCGTCGATTTGGGTAGTGACGTTACCACGGTCGTCGTAGCCATACACAGTCACTCGACTCAGACGGTCGGTGATGATGGAGCTACGTCCGGCGATGTTGTGGTTGAAGTCGGTGCGGTTTCCAGCACTGTCTTCTTGGGCGATGAGGCGGCCTTCGTTTCCGGGCGTGGTGTCGTAGATGTTTTTGACGATGTTACGGCCTAGGGGGTCGATGATGTCGAGTAACAGGTGGCACGCATTGGCCGCTCCTGCGCTTCCTGCGCCCGCGGCACTGGCACATCCCTGTGCGGCGTATGTGTACTGGGTGACGTTTGTGCCAGCATCGGTGACTGACTGTAGATCGCCATTGCCATCATGTTGATATTGGATGATGTTACCCATCGGATCGGTAACGTCGGTGATGCGCCCTAGTCCGTCTCGCGTGAACAGTACGCTTTTGCCATCGGAGTGGAAGATGCCGTCGTTGGTGTAGGTTAATGTGTTGCCGTTGGGGTCAATGACGGAGGTGATGCCAAAGCTTTGGTCGAGGTTGTAGATGTACCCACCTTTAGTGGTGAGCTTGTACAAGTTGGGGTCGATGGGCGCAAAACTGCCGATGAATTCGAGGTTGCCGTTGATCAAACGTCCACTGGTGTCGTCGATGGATTCCAGTGTGGTTAAGGTGCCACTTTGGGCGGTAAAGGCCAGGGTGTGATCAAGCACGGGCGAGGCTTGCCAACAGGGTTGCGTGGCGTGTACGTCGAAGCTTTCGACTTGACCATCGGGCAGCGTCACCGTAACGGTTGGGCTTCCCAGGGGTTCGACACAGTAAAGGGGGATTAACCCTAATGGCCCGGAGCTATAAGTGTTAAGCGACCACCCTGCTCCTGGCGCGCGTGATTCTTCCACTTTGACGTTTTGATAGCCGATGCTCCAGCCGTAGCCAAAGTCGAGGGCTTCTGCTCTACGACGTGAGTCATAGGTGCGGGTGACGCGAAGGGGAATGCCCGACATGGGGATTTCCAGATCTGTGACGGTGAAGGAGAAGTTTCCGGCTTTGAGATCGCCTTCTACTTTTATGGTGACGCTGTCGGAGGCGGTTTGGCCGTTGTTGTCGGTGGCTTGTAGAACCAGTGTGTAAAGGCCATTGATCATCAATGTTGGATCTAACTGAGCGAGCACGGACTCCGGCACGGCAGTGGTGCCACGGGTGATGACGGTGAAGTTGTCTGTGCCTGCGGGTGCATAGGCCAGTATATATTCATTGAGGTTGGTTTCCGTGACACTGCCGACCACGTCTACGGGCGCAGTGATGGTGGTATTGCTGACCGGCGTGACGATGCTAACGATAGGTGGCGTGACGTCGCTTGGATCATTTACAAAGAAGCTCACGCTATCTGTCGCAGTACCGGAAACATCACTCACTGTGGCGACCACATCATGACGGCCAAAGACGCTACTGGTGAATGTGGCTTGGCCGTTTGAATCAAGGGCGATGGAAACACCGTCAACGGTGGCAGTACGGGTAAAGTCATCAACGGCGTTAATTGGATCAACGGTTATGGTGACTGTTTCTCCGGCATTGATGGATGTTGGGTTAAGAGTGAGATTTATGCCGACGGGTACGACGTTGTCGAGTACGGTTAATGTCCAGGTTTGCTCGACATACACCAAACCGTCATTAACGCGTACGGTTATATTGTGAGCCCCAATCGTAAGCGCACCGGGTGTCCATAAAATAAGCCCTGCACTATTAATCACCATACCGACAGGTGCTTGTTCTAGTGAATAGTTTAATGTATCACCGTCGCTATCATTAGCAATTACCGGGTACAGGTATTCTAAGCCGTTCTTTGCTTTGAATAAAGGTGTGCTGGTAATCGTTGGGGCGACATTAGTGACAGCAGTGTTAACAACGAGACTAATATTTTGAGTAGCAGTACCACCACGAGAATCGTTCACCAGAATAGCGATGCTATGCGTACCAGCTTGGCCAACAAAAGGCGTCCAGCTTATCAAACCAGACGCTGGTGTTATTACCATTCCTGCTGGTGCAGTCGTTAAGCTATACGTTAACGAATCACCATCAACGTCTATTGCATTAACATCATATACATACGATTGATTTTCAGTCGCCGTCAATATTGGGGTGCTGGTGATGCTTGGGGCATTATTGGGAAGTACTGTCAAACCAAAGCTTTGGGTAGCAGTACCACCACGCGAATCATCCACCAAAACAGCAATATTAAATAAACCAGTCTCACCAATCGAAGGCACCCAGCTAATTAACCCTGTTGATGAATCAATGCTCATACCAACCGGTGAAGTTGATAAGCTATAAATGAGTGTATCGCCATTTGAGTCTGATGCATCTACATCGTACATATACGATAGCCCTATAGCTGCCGACAAGGGTGGTGTACTGTTGATGATAGGTGCCACGTTAGGTATGCCTTCAACTAGCACATTGAAATCTTGACTAGTAGAACCACCTTGGGAATCATCCACCTGAATGACAACATTAATTGTACCGGATTGATTTCTTAAAGGTATCCAGTTAATCAATCCAGTCGATACGTCAATTGTCATTCCTGTCGGTGCTGTAGTTAAGTTATATGCTAATAGGTCGTCATCTGGATCAGTGGCATCTACATCATATACATACAGTTGTCCTTCAAAAGCCGAGAGAATTGGCGATGAGATGATTTGCGGCCTTTGGTTCCCCAAGGCTACATTTATACTGAAAGATTGTTGATCTGAAAATCCGTATGAGTCAGTAGCAACTACCGTTACTGTATGAAACCCTACTTGCGCCACGTCAGGCACCCAGTTGATAACACCAGTGCCTGCGTCAATCGACATGCCTGCCGGTGATTCACCCAAAATAAAACTCAATTCATCAAATATATCAGGGTCGGTAACACTTATTGAATACTGGTAATTGATGTCATTAGTTGCATTTAATAAAGGTGTGGAAATAATGATAGGCGGTGTATTGTCAGCAACGCTTCCACGACACAACACAGAGACGTTTCCACTAGATTTATTAGCTATAAATCCTAAACCATATTGGCTCACTCCAACAACGATAGCTCGTGGAGAGGCGCCATCAATAAAAGTGTTAACAACTGATAAGTAATCAGGACTTAATGGATTTACATCTATTACCAAAATTTCGCTTCCGCTGGTGCTTACAGCATAAACAAACCGTCCATCAAGACTAACACTTAAGTCAAAAAATCCTGTTGCACTTGTGGAAATTGTTGCGACTTGTTGATTTCGTTGTGGACTAAACTGGTCTATATCGACAACTGCGATAGAACCATTTTGATTATTAGCGCCAAATAAGAATTTATTATTCGGAGACACCGCAACTGAAGTAGTGGAAGTAGATCCAGGAATTGTTAATGGAATGGTACTTACAACCGTATTTGTGTTTGTATCAATAACATCAATAACTGAGCTATAACGTCCTAATACATATGCATAATTATCATCAGGCGAGAGATCAATGCCAACTGGATAACCGCCTACAGCAATTTTATTAACAATCGTATCAGTCACTGTATTAATAACGTATACAGCATTTTCAAACCTTGCGGTTACGTAAACAAAATCTTTTGAGTTCGCACCAACAATTCCTATTGCCCCCGCAGATTCACCTGTAGGTATACTCTTTATGACAGAATTTGAATTCATATCAATAACT
Organism: Ectothiorhodospiraceae bacterium; assembly: GCA_002401775.2. Classification (GTDB taxonomy): domain Bacteria; phylum Pseudomonadota; class Gammaproteobacteria; order SZUA-152; family SZUA-152; genus SZUA-152. The sequence continues at coordinate 15,054 of NVUB02000227.1, read as the reverse complement.
GCAACAGAAGAGAACCCTGTCGTCGTTGTACTGCCAGCAAATTTTGATATTGTTACATAAGCCTTTGATTGAGAACGGTTTGTTGCTATATAAAAGGGAAAACCAACTGGCAAATCCATTCGAGTAATATTTGAACGACTAGCAGTATCAGAAACAATAACCCCACCTTGAGAACCAGTAGATATAACGGCAGGAAAATCTATAGAAAAAACCTTTGAACCATTACCGTTTAATGCAATATCTATTGGCAAACCACCCGTAGCTATATTGCCGCAGACATATTGATCAACGGGGGATTTTTCCACGATAACTGTATAGTTTTGGGTATCCTGAGCGCCATCCTGATCAGAAACATTTACGAGAACATCATAATTACCAACTTGGCCCACAGCAGGTATCCAGGTAACAAGCCCTGTAACGCCATCAATCAACATTCCCGCTGGTGCTTGCGTTAAATTATAGGAAAGCAGGTCATCCGGATTCGGGTCAGTTGCTATTACCTGATATGCATAAGACATTAACTCAGTAGCGTTTATTACAGGCGCACTGGTTATCATTGGTGGTTGATTCACATGAACGGAAACTGTAAAACTTTGATCAACCGTTGCTCCAGACAAATCAACGGCTCGGATCGAAACAACATAATCACTAGTCACAATATCGGTTGGCAACCAAGTAATTAATCCCGTGTAAGGGTCGATTTTCATCCCGGCGGGGCCTTCGACAAGTGAAAATTTAACGCCATCACCAAGATCATTATCTGCAACGATCACTTGATATTGATAATTTTCATTGCTAAGGGTAGTTAAGGTTGGCGTACTTGTAATAACAGGAGATTCATTAACATCATCAACACTCACTGCAAACATTTGTTGTGCAAATTCACCAACCAGGTCTGCTACTTGCACGATGACGACAGCGGCATTGGTGCGGTTGTTTTCAACCCCACACTCTTCTATCAAACTTTCCTCATCAACAACTACATACAGATCTCCGGCAATCCCTGAAGCACTTGCAGTGATGGAAACCTGAACGCTTTCATCAAAACCAAGTTTAACAGGCGTGGACACACCCAATAGGGTTCCACCCAATTCAGGATTCCCATGATAAAACTTTACAGTGGTAGATAAACGCATGGGTGCTAAACCACGATTCTCGACGGTAGCGGTAATCGTTACGTTGCTCCCATTTTCATCCAAACGTAAACGACTCACCCTTAAATCAACCATACCTCTTGCAGGATAGTCGGGAAATGTGTTCATTCGAAAGCTGTTATGCGTTAATAGACCTGACGTTGGATTAGCAGGAATAGAGGCATCTGCATTCACATTATTGATGTTGTAATCGTACTGATTCCAGATTGTACGTGTAGGCATCCATGAATCATTTATGTCTTCGAAAGCACGAATACCATAGAGTGGTACACCTTGCGCAAGTAAAAATTCTGCATGGCCATCATTATCAATATCAGCAACAACTGGGTATTCCTTTACCGTTGCAGAACCATTATTTATACGATAAATTTCAGCGCCATTTGTCCCGTTGTATACATGCAGCGCGGATTGATCGGCGTAAAGAACTTCCACAATTCCATCACCGTTAAAGTCGAAAAGAGTACTACCCGTAGAGCGCGAGGAGCCTTCATTAATAGGGTTTTTCCAGACTAGATTTCCCTGATGATCGAATACCACGTAAAAATTCAGGCCCGCCGATCCAATGTTGGGAAAACCATCACCAGTCATATCACCGATGGTCGGTGGTCCACCACCTCCACCAGGGAAAGCAACCCGCCAAAGTAACGCGCCGTCATGATCAAAGAGCTGTACCGTAGAGTTTGAAACAGAGACCAACTCAGGATTAGGATCACCATCAAAGTTAGCGACACCGGAATACCCTGTGGTTTTGCTCGTATTATCCCAATAATCTGCACCAACGTTAGTATAAACACGCTCACCTACAATAACTTCAGGTAAACCATCCAAATTGAAGTCAGCCGTATACATTGTACTTGCGTGGTACGCGAGGACCGGGGCTACCCAACGTACACTGCCATCATTGTTTAATACGTGATCTCTAGCCAGTATTTCAGGTAGACCATCACCATCTAGGTCTGCCAAATTAATTGCGCTGTAGTTGTAAGTTGACACTCGGGCTGGAAATTCTGAATCCCACTTTTTGCTGCCGTCATTATTCAATACAACAATACCATCACCGGAACGATACATAACGATATCGGGAATGTTATCCCCATCAATATCACCGACTGCAGGTGTTGCTGAAGCAGCGGTAGACAAGCTTGAATCAGTAATTTTCCAGTATACGCTACCGGTATCACCGTTGATCGCATTTATGTACCCTACGCTCCTATCAATACCACCGCTATACTGATTCAATAATATGACAGGTGTATCAAATTCATTATATAAGCCATCGCCATTGGTATCTCGTAACGGAGCGACAATACCAACCGACAGGTTTTTTTGGCTGCCTGACTTCCATTTTAAAACAGGTGAGAAACTTCCAAGATCAGGATTTATTGGAAGCAAACAGGTGGTATTTTTCGCATCAACTGAACGTAAATAATCCAGTGTCGGCGACCAATCAATTTGCCCCGTAGATGAATTGATCGTCATCCCAGAGGGAGCTTGCAGCAAGGAGTAAATCAATGAATCACCAAGATCCACATCATTACCGGTAACAGAATAGTTATAAACACTATCCTCAGAAACAAACTGAGCGGGCACACTTGTAATTGTCGGTGGATTGTTAACCGCAACAATTGAAGACACCGTCAATGACCGATTACGGGTGTTTCCCGCAATGTCTGTAGATTGAAAAGAAAAAATGCTACTACCTTCTGGCAGAGTCGCTGTGTATTCAAAATTAGACAAAGCATCAAGTACAACGGGGGCACCATCAATGGTGAATGATGTAATGTTATTGGAGTCATTCACATTGCCTCGAATAACAACAGTACTACCACTAATCACAGCCCCTTCAAGAGGTTCGTTAATTTGAATTGAGGGTGCCGTTTTATCGATATTCAAAACAAAACTATCAGTACTGACATTACCTGCTAAATCTACGGCAGTACCTGTAATCGTTTGATTAGCCGCTTCTGTACTTGTTACTATCGGCATTGTACAGCTTGCCATACCGCTAAGACTGTCTAAACAGATAAATGTGGATGTAACATCAGAATTATTCCAACCAGCCGCATTGGGAAATTGACTTACACCGGAGGTAATCGCGGGTGGGGTTTTATCGATATTCAGGGTAACGCTCGTTGAGGCTGAATTCCCAGCGCTATCGTTTACCGTTCCGATAATGGTCTGAGTTGCACCCTCAGTCGTGACTGTGACAGGTGTAGGACAGCTTGTTATATCGCCGTCTGCATCATTACAGGTAAAGTTCACGATTACATCGCTATTATGCCAACCTGCCGCATTGGCATCCGGTGAAATAGTCGCTGTAATAGTTGGCGTTGTGTCGGCAATATTTTGCACGGTGAGGTTGACGGTAGCACTACCTGTATCACCCTCGTTATCGGTCACTATTAGTTGGAAACTCAGTACCGTGTCAATAGTGATGCTCGGAGCTGTAAAATTCGGTGTGGCCGTAGATGCATCGTTGAGCGTGATCATCGGCCCTGCGATTTGCACCCAGTTGTAGGCTGTTATTGTGCCATCGGTATCACTGGAACCTGTGCCATCGAGACTGACAGTGTCACCTGCTGTAACAGACTGTTCTGGGCCTGCATTGGCGATGGGAGCCACGTTGCCGCTTCCTCCGGGGCCTGCATAGCAATTCTGATTGACTTCGGCGGCACTCAATGCGCGATCAAAAACTGACACCAGGTGAAGCTCGCCCTGCCAGGGTCGGTCACCCGTCAACTCATTTGCCAGCAGCAAGCGATAATTGTCGTCCCATATGTTAACGCTGCTGCCAACTTCCCCTATAACTTCCGCTGTACAATCGACATATATGATGGCAACTCCCGCTGCATCGCGTGTATAGACCACATGGCTTAATGTCGTCTTGACCAGATCACTGGGGGTGGTGATTGAAGGAAGACCATTGGTACTGGTTGCCGTGCTACGCAAGCGGACATCATAGGCGGATTGCGACTGACCGAGTGTGAAATTACGGAAAGAGCTATCCTGCGACAAGCTGACAATACGTGCCGGACCGTTCTGGGTAGTATTGGCTGGAATCAGCCAGGTTTCAATCGTTAGCGCATTACTGGCTTTAACCGCCGTAATCACTTTATTGGCGGCACCGACACTGGCAATGAGGGTGTTGCCATTAACAGATAATCCACCCGCCACCCAATGAGTGGCCGCTGGCGTTCCGATGGTAAGATTCAATGGTGTACCGACCCCACTAACATCCGTCACGGTGGTACCCGCGCCTTCTTCGAATGTGTAGAGCACTTGCTGGCCTAAAGTGACGCGTGCCGAAGATGATACGGTGATTTTAACCTGATCAGTTTTAGAGACACCTCCATCATCAGTGACGATAAGCTGGAAACCCAGCACGGCACCTATAGTTACCTCCGGTGCAGTAAAGTTCGGTGTGGCGGTAAATGCACCACTGAGCGTCACCGTCGGCCCCGTGGTTTGCGTCCAGCTATAGGCCGTTATTGTGCCATCGACATCACTGGAAGCCCTGCCATCGAGACTGACGATATCGCCTTTGATGAGGAACTGATCCGGGCCTGCATCGGCGATGGGAGCCAAGTTGCCATCATTGTTTCCGGTACCTGCATTGTAATTCTGGCTAACTTCGGCAGCACTTAATGCGCGATCAAAAATGGCCACCAGATGCAGCTCTCCCAGCCACGGGCGGTCACCGGTCAATTCATTCGCCAACCCTAAACGATAACCATCATCCCATTTGTTCCAGGTAGTTAAATTTCCACCTATGTTCGTGCTTATTTGTGCGACACCATCAACATAAACAGTGGCAAGTCCTGATGAATCACGCGTGTAGATGACATGTGTTAGTGCTGTAGTAGCAAGGCCACTAGGTGTAGTGATTGAAGGAGAACCATTGACATCAGTGACTGAGCTGCGTAAACGAAAATTATATTTTGACTGCGATTGCCCTAGGGTGAAGTTTCGGAGCGAAGGGTTTTGGGACAAACTGACAATACGAGCAGGGCCATTCTGGGTGGTATTGGCGGGTACTAACCAAGCTTCAACCGTGATGGCATTGCTTGCTTTAATAGACGAAATCACTTTACTCGCCGCACCAGCACTCGCAATGACGGCACTGCTATTAACCGATAGGCCGCCAGTTACCCAATTTGTGGCTGCTGGGGATTCAATCGTCAGGTCTAAAGGCGTACCGACACCACTGACATCAGAAACAATGTTGCCGCTGCCTTCTTCAAATGTGTAGAGAGCCTGTAGGCCCGTCGACACACGCGGAGCTGCTGACGCTGACATTGCGGCCAAACATAATGCAATACCGATCCACAGATGACCATTGATAGATCGAGTAAATGGGGATTTTGAAGTTGTTGTTGTGGTTGCGGTTAATGCAATCACCGGTGATGTTAAAAGTGCCGAGAAATTAACACGTAAACTCTTTTCAAATACATTGACATACCACATTTTACAACTTCCTTACTTTCGAAATACCCAAAAACGTTATCAATAAACGGCATGGTTAGCGAAACATCTGGAAGGGAAAGAGTGGTTTACTCAAGGGAATGCAAGCCCGCGCTTCCATGCGTTTATACTAATTTTCTTATATGCTGTACAGATTCATAAGCTCACAAAGAGCTGAAGCCAACGGTTACGCATCATACAGGAAACACGCTTAAATTCAATGCCAAATTACCCGAGAGACGCATTAGAACTGCAGAATCACAGCCTTCATCACGCATTGGGGAACTGAAAAAATTGAAGGTCGTAGTAGAAAAAAATTTACATAATTATTCACGCGAGCATCAAGTACGCTCCGTTTTTTGTAAACCAATTTCAGCAACCAAAATAATAAGAGGCAGATCTAGATCTGTGGGCATTGATGCCGAATAAATATATTATTATCGTTCTTTTCTCTGGATGTATACATTCGCCGGCACAGCGAATGAGATACTGCAAAGACTTTATTTTGCAGACTAGGCATTACCCACTAAACCAGGACAAATTAACTATAAGTTGATGGCATTACACGGTCTGACTTCAGTGCCAAGCAATCTGTAAGATAATTTAGGCTTATCGCGGATTTATACGAGATACGCGCGTTGCTTTGTTCATTACCAAGGGCATCCATGCTTGCCCTTGGCAATCCCAACAATTCCCACTACGTCCCCGTTGAAAAAAATATTTCTATTTGTCATTACGACTAAGCAGGTAGACTTTCAACGTGCAATACAAAATCGTGCTTTAGTGTAACTTAATTCAGAAATCAGCAGCTTTCGCGCCAGACGGTGTGAAGCTGCCAATACCGCCGGTACCGCCGACCCAGGTGATGGTACCGATAAAGCAGCTATCCGTGCTGGAGCCACTGACCATCGTGCCACAGTTCACTTGACCGACAGCCGTTCCCAATATGGAAATGGTGACGGTGACATCTGTTTCTGCACCTCTAAAAGCGTCAACATAAACCTTGTATTGTCCATCTTCCGTAATCTGATTCATCCAGACATTTTCAATGCCATTGCCGCAGGAAATACAATCTACATCGAGTTTGGGGTCATCTTCTTCACCTATAGTGGCACACTAAGTTTGGCCACCGAATTAAAGTGGCTCTCCTATCGACTCTTACTGGTAGTCCTATTTACTGCTGTTTAATTTTCTGATTTCTTGTTCACCCTGTTATTCCTTAAATAGAAATACTCAAGAAATGAAAAGAAAATTGAACTAAGCATTAAAGTAAGCCAATTTAAAAAATACAATTCAAATCCTATAAGCCTTAACAATTCAATAGTAAATAAAAGAAAGCCATAGAGCGAGAACGTTAATAAAAAGTAAGATCTTTTTTGGTCTATTTCTACAATCTTTTCAAAAAATTTCATTTTAATAAGCTCTACTAAATTCGGCAAATATTATCTAAATCATCTTCGGTGTCATTTTGAAGACTATCTTCCAGGAGCCTTTGAATTTCATCTCTGTATGAATCATATATTTGACTACCAATTTGACTACCAATAAGCCAAGCTACCCCACCAACAACCACAAAACCCCCACCCGTAGCTATACCTGCTGCTCCCGAAAGTGTACCGAAGGTGTATGTTAATCCTCCCACCACAACCACTGCTATGCCATTTTCACCAGCGAATGGTGGAGGGCTGGGTGTATTAGAATTAGAGCCTGGCGGTTGGAATCGGTTATTCGCTGGCCCTTCTCCACGAGTTGTGCCATTTAAGCCTGCTAAACCATACGGATCAACAAAGTTCACTGGATCGCTAAACACATACCCATACAGATTCGTGTCTCCACCCTGGAATCGAATCGGATCCTTCGCCGTCCACCGCCCCGTCTGCGCATCGTAATCCCGTGCCCCAAACCTTGTCAGGTTGGTATGCTGATCATAAATCCCGCCCGCAAAGCCAAACGGCTGGAAGCCGGGATTGGTGTCGGTGGTGATATTCCCCCACACATCATAGTCCATTCGCTGAGTGATACTACCATCAACGATATTGACGGTGAGCCTTGGGCTCCCGAGGTGGTCGGAGATAATGCGGTAGGTATTGCCGCCTTTGACCATGTAATCCGGGACATTGCTTTTTGAGCCGTAGACAAATCTTGCGGTGACGGCTCCGGTGCCATCCAACTCTGCGATGGGGTTGAGTTTATCTTGGTACAGGAAGCCTTGCTTGAGAACACCGTCAACCTTTTTACCGATTCTCCGGTTTTGGCCGTCGATGAGGTAGTCGATGGTCATGCCGCCCGGCAGGGTGGCCTGCATGAGATTACCTAGCACATCGTAGCTGTAGTTAGTCGTTAATCCAGTGTCGGTTTTGGATGTTAACTCGCCATTGGCGGTGTAGGCATAGCTGGCCGTTCCCCAGGTTTGCAGGCGATCCTGTGCATCATATGTGCCTTCTGAGCGATTGCCATTGCTATCATAAGCATAGGTGGCGGTGATGGTGCCGCCGGTGTTGACTTCGATGAGCCGCCCTGTTGGGTCGTAATCGTAGTCATAGGTTTGCGTAACGCCTTCTATTGTTTCCTGCTTGGTGGTGATGCGGCCCAACAGATCACGGGTGTAGGTTGCGCCGTATTGGGTGGTGGCACCGTAGGTAGCTGTTTCGGTTTCTCGTTCTCCGAAGGTGTTATAGGTGGTAGTACTGGTTGTGCTGCCTAGTGTGGTGCCAGTGAGCAGGCCGTTTTGTACATCCCGCGTGAGGGTGAGTGCTCCAGTTCCGGTGAGTAGGCCATCGTTGTCGTAGGTGTTGGTAATGGTGTCTGCATCTACGCCTACACCTACACTGATACCGGTGACCTGGAAGTCGTTGTTGTAGGTGTTTCAATCAACGAGTCTGACCCCTTGATCTCGTCACGCTGGTGAGTTGTTTGTCCAGGTTATAGGTGTAGTTGGTCGCAGGTAAAGCAACGTCAGTCAGTGTCGGTGGTGTGTAGATGTCTTTCTGATCACCCGCAGTATAGTTGAAAACATGCGCTATGCGCCCCGGTGGCGTGAGGCTGGTGAGGTTGCCGTTGGGGTCGTAAGTGAAGTTGATTGCACGGCCATCGGGCATGGTTTGGCGTGTGGTGCGGCCTAAAAGATCACGCTCGAAAGTCGTCACTCGATTCATGGGGTCAATGAGGGAGTCGAGGTAACCATTAAGGTCGTATGTCAGCTGCACATTACGGGCATCAACTCCAGTTCCGACGTCAATGTCACTAAGGCGACCCCGAGGGTCGTAAGCATAGTTTATTGCAGCCAAACCATCGGCTTGCATTGTGGCAATTTTGCCTTGTGCATTTAATACACGGGTCAGGGTTCTGCTTTCTGGTGTGGTCAGGGTGGTGGTTTGTGTTGCGGTGTCAAAATTACTGACCGTGACTTTTCCGTTGACGGTTATCGTTTCCGTTAAGTTAGTGTGGCTTAGCAAGTCTGTGGCATCTGCCAGGGTAGATTGCCGATCCCTAAGCACTGAGCGATTAAGTCCACTGGGCATCACCACTGAAGCCTTTTGTGGGACAGGGCTTTGCATACCAAATCGTGGGTCTGGGCCTTCGGTAACAATACTGACAGTACCGTCTGGTGAGGTGGTTGTGGTGACGGCATTGCTATAGTCGATAACGGAAATACTGCCGTTTCTAGCGGTATTGGTATGGCGACGTATGCCATTTGACAAGCGTTCAACCTGAAAGCTATTGACACGGTTTTCACCACTCGTCATATCAACTGCATACCCGTTAGCTAAATCAGTGCGGTTCAATAACCAACCTCCACCAATAGCATTTACGTCTTGCACTAAACGACCGCCGGTATCGAAGGTATAGTTAGAGTTATTGCCGTTGCGGTCGGTGAAGCTGGTCATAAGACCATCCGAGGTGTATGCCATCAAATACTGTTCGCCTGAAGGTTCAGTAACTACATTCAGGTAGCCATTCATATCCAGCAATAATGTTGTTCGCTGGCCATCGGGGGCAACAATAGCCGTGGGAGTTGCTCCGCTGCGCTCTATGCGAGTGATGTTGCCGTCTACATCTTCGATTTCACTGAGGCGGCCATCGGTGTCGTAGCGGAATTGGTAGAGCACGGCGTTTGTAACAACATCCAAAGTACGTAGGTGGCGACCGTTAGCATCGAAATAAAACAGCCTTTTACCGCTACTGGATGGAACCAGATACTCATTATTGCCTACAGTTGCTTGCGCAACCCAGACCCTGCGAATGCGAGAATTATATTGATCTGAGATATAGATACTGCCATCTGGGGCAATGGAAACATCAACGGCATCTGTAAACCAAGCCTGGTTAGCAGGTCCACCGTCACCAAAATAACCCCAATTACTCGTACCAGCTATGGTGGTAATCATACCATTTGGAGTCATTCGACGAATCCGGGAATTACCTGTGTCAGCAATATAGAGATCACCCCCGAGGCTTAAAGCAATACCTGAAGGGCCAAATAACTGAGCCATGCTGGCAGCCCCACCATCACCTGAAAATCCACGACTTCCAGTTCCTGCAACTGTAGTAATAATACCATCGAGAGTAACGCGACGGATACGGTGGTTTTTTCTTTCCGATATGTAAATACTGCCATCCAAACCTAAGGCGATATCACTAGGTTCCCATAACATAGCATTTATAGCGGGGCCACCATCACCAGAAAAACCAGCAATCCCCGTACCCGCAACAGTGGTAATGATGCCATCTGCGGACACACGGCGAATACGGTGATTATATGTATCTGCAATATAAAGGCTGCCGCCAGAACCAGAAATAACACTAATGGGAGCAGCTAATTGAGCAAGGTTAGCAGGGCCACCATCACCGGAGAAACCTCCAACACCCGTACCTGCCACAGTGCTAATAATGCCGTCTGGGGTAACATGACGAATGCTGCTACTTGAAAAGTCCGCGATATATAGGCTGCCATCGGGAGCAACCGAAATATCTGTAGGATTACTCAATTGAGCCAACTCAGCTAAACCACCGTCACCGCTATATCCCTGCTCTCCTGTACCCACAACGGTACTAATAATGCCGTCCGGAGTTACACGGCGTACACGATAATTAGCGCTATCCGAAATGTAGAGACTACCATCAGAGCCAATAGCAACTCCATTTGGAGTTTCCAGCCAAGCCTGGTCAGCAGGACCACCATCACCAGCAAAACCATTATTTCCTGAACCTGCCACAGTAGTAATAACATCACTCATACTCTGGGCATCACGCACTGAACCATCGCCTCTAAAAAGAGTGTTTGATTCTGGCGCATAAGCGTGATGAATATCTAGCCCCCAATTGCCCAAGGCACTACTACTCAGGTGAGGAGCAGCACTGATACCCGCAAGCCCTCGTTTCCACTGTCGCCATAGAGTTATCTCCCGCCGAGCGCGATCGCCAGTTATAGGAGTTCCGTTGCCGCGATAACCAAACCGAGTAGTCTGCTGATAAACACCGTCATAAACCATACCAACTTTTATTGTTGCAGTTATTGTATTTCCAGGCCGACCATACACATCTTTACCATTCCAAACGTAGGTATAAGTCTGATTTGGTACCGCACTAAATGATTGTTTAAAAACCTGACCTGCCAACTCAATAATGAGCTCAACACTCTGCAAACTAGCGGGAACAATGCTGCCAGTAATTGGAATCGTCAACGTTCGTCCTGCAACATTGCTTGGCATTAGTTCACTCTGATAACGCAAATTAAAGGGTGTTCCAGCAATGGACAACTCCTCACCTAAGGATTGGCTCTGTGCTTGAATAATGCAACCGGCGCAATCATCTTGATCTTCATCAGGCGTGGAGTCATCAGTTGGCGGTGGTGACTGTGTAGCATCCCCTGGCGGATTAATACCCCAATTCAAGTCCCAGGGTGTGAAATGAATGATAGGTGCGCGCCAAAAACTTTTACCCACAGCATACAAACCCGCAAGACGTTCACGTTCAGCATCGGTGATGCCCAAATCAGCCAGTTGTGTTGCATCGGCAGCTATGCCGGTGCCATCCACATCAATGTCTGCCATTCCTACGGTGATGGCGAGTATGCCGATGATGCGGCCGTTGTCTGAGGGTATCCAGGCGACTTTTTCTCGGTCATACCAGCCTGCTGGCACAATTTCACCCACCGGGAAGTTGAGGAAGTTGTCGACGTAGAACGGGATGGGTTGGTCAAAATCAACTCGGGTGGCACCGGCGGCGATGGCTTCGTCTACGGAGAGTTCTACGGCGTAGGTGTAGGCACTGGTGGCGGGTAGTTCGCCGGGCATGGCTTGTGGGCCATTGTCGCCAACGGTGTATTCGCTGGCGCGTACGTTGAGGGTGGTGAGTGCCTGAGTGCTGCCGTCCGGCAGAGTCATGGTGGCGCTGGTGCCTTGCGGGAAGAGCATGGTGGCTTGGCGGGTGCCGTCGATATCGGTGACGGGGCTACCCTGCGCAACCTGAAAGGCTTGCGTGGTGTCGGTGAGATCGACGGTGGTGACCTGGCTATCCAGTGGGATCATCACTACGGTGTCGGCAATGCCGTAGTCTGCCCAGGGGGTATCTATTTGACGCTGGACGGGCAGGTACCCGTCTTTCGTATAGTTCACCGTCAAAAGGCCACCCCCGTTGACGGCCATGTCAAACATGCCATCGGTACGTGACAGGGTTTGCCCAAATTCAGAATGGTTATGAATGGTGACGGTGACGCCTGACAATGGACTGTTACTGCGATCCGTGATTTGTCCACGCAACACGGCTGCACGTTTAACGTCAATCGTTCCGGGACTGACACCCGTCTGTATGGGGCTGGCACCGCTGTAAAGAAATGCAGTGGCACTGGCCAATGTCGTTACGATGGTAGGATCGAGCGCGGGGGCAACAGTACCTTAAGGTGGGTGTCCTCTTAACAGGCATCGAAAAGCACAGGGGTTAACCCAGGTACAGCTGGCTAAAATACTGGGTATTGCCCAACAGACAATGGCGCATTATGAAGGGGGTCGTTTGAGAATTGCGGTCGCCATGTTGTCATCACTGGCAAACGCCTTGTCAGTATCGGTGGAAGATTTAATCAATCCAGCCCCATCCACCAAAAAGAAACGGGGACCCGCGTCCCTCTTGCAGCGCCAGATTGAGCAAATCGGCCTGATGCCGAGAGCCAAACAGAAGTTTATTACCGAAATGCTGGAAGCGTTGATTAAACAGCAGCAGTCGGCGTAAGGCCGACAACCAACAATAACCGGGAGGAAAAACGAGTCATCAAGATGAGTAAAGCGATTAAACAAGAAATATAAGACGCTGGCCAAGGGTGCACAAACACCCAAAGCCAGCTAACCACCACCGATATACGAGGTATCAGCAATGGCTAAAACGAAGTGTAAGTCAGTGGCACGTCTGACTCAAAGCAAAACCTGCCATCAACGGTGTATTAAAGTGAACCAAGCCTATTATCTGAACAATTTGAAGGATAATCCGCTCGGGGCCGGTCGGCCAGTGCCGTGGATTCAGCTAAAGGGCTTTTGGCTGCAACAGGCGGGGTTTGAAATCAACACGCCGATAAAGGTGCGGGTGATGGACGGCTGTCTGGTGCTTACGGCTGAATCTTAAAAGAAAAGGCCCGGCTGATTTTTTCAGCCGGGCCTTTGGAGATTGAAATGGAACTCGATAAACTAAAACTGTTACATGACCACACGAAACATGTCACCACGTTAGCTACTGGATCAATTCTTGTTCTTATTGCATTTTATGATAAGTTGCCAATAACGCCCATTATAAAAATACTAGTATTGTTTTCTTTATTTTTCTTTATTTTTCTTTATTTTTTTTTATGCATTCTTGCTGCAATGTTGGCGCAAATGATAATCATCGTTTCACATTCGAATCATGATGAAAAGTACACTGAAAATACGTTTGAATTTCTAGATAAGGTTTTCTTCACATCATGGATCACTTTTTCATTCGGCATAATCGTTTTATTTTTAACCGGTTTATTTGGTTTTCCTGGAATCAAATAACAACCATGCACAAATAAAAAGCCCAATCAGAAGATTGGGCTTAGGAGTTATTTTTTTATTTTAAACAGGGTAATCGGCTTGTGACTTTGAAAAATTATTCCCAACAAACATCATTTCTATTGAGAACATCATTTATTTTTATAAACCCTATGTCGTGAGGGCCATCTGCAATAATTGTTGATTTCATTAATATAAGTTTATCTATTTCTCTTTCACCATGAAGTAAAACAGTACAAACAGCATCACAAGACTGGCCCGGAAATAGTAAGTCTTCGACAAATTCAATCACAACCATTCGATATTCATTATCACTAAATTTCATATCCGTCCTAAAGCCGCTCTGTATCGGGGTACTACGCCCTCCGTCATCTTCTTTAGACAGGGTTAATGAGATAGAAAAGCTTACCATTCCATCAGACATCAATATTCTCCCAGCATTTCAATTCCACCGTTTCTTCGAGCTTCAAAATTTAGCAGGGGCAATAAGCCAATCCCAACTGCTCTACCTGGGCCAATAAAGGAGTCTCCTGGGTTTGTACCACCATTCCGGGCTGAGATAGTATTATCTGCGGTTTGTGAGACTGTTGCCTTAACTACAAAAAAGCTACTTTCTCTTGCTCCAGTAAAATCACCTTTTATAAATCTATCGCCAAAAGTTACTGCACTAGATTGCCCCAGCCAGAACCTCTTTATTGAAACTGGGTCAATACCGTATCCATAATCTAAAAATCTAAAACAATTACAATCAAGGATATCAATCATTTCACCTGTATCAACTGCCCTATAGTAATCAACCGTAGAATCATCTCGATCAGTTACTTTTCTCTCAATTAAATCATAAAGCTTAGACCCAGCCCCTGCCATTGCTGCCAAAATTATCCAACCAGTCTGGCGAGATGTAAAACCTCCATCGGAGCCCGCGCCCCCTGCAAAACTCCCCCCTATTTGAGAGGAATACTGCGAAGAAGCCGCCAAAATACCGATGGTGGATATGGCGGCCATTTGACTGGCTAACGAAAAACGACCGGAGGGATCAATGTTGCTTATTGGATTGGAATTCGCATAAAGATATTTATTTAATGTGATGGGGTTACGTTGACGACCTGCCCAAGTGTCTTGCTGGGTAAACCGCCCATTGCCAGGATCGTAATAACGCGCCCTCAAATAAACCTGATTCAAGTTAGCGTCAAACTGTTCGCCGGTATATCGGTAGCTGTTTTCTGTTATTCCCGTGCTGTCGATTTCGGTGCCGTAGGCACTGTAGTCGTAGGTGTCGGTGATGGTTCCTGTTTCGTCGGTGAGTGCTCTGGTTGACCCTAATCCATCATAGAGGAAAAACACTGACCCCGACGTGGCTCGTCGTACCGATGAGGATTTTTCCTAGTGCTGTCAATGTGTTAAAGAGCAATGCGGCTAGC
>NVUB02000226.1 GCA_002401775.2 Ectothiorhodospiraceae bacterium | reverse complement strand
GGGTGGGCACTGCCCACCAATTTATGCCCAATACAAGCCCCAATGGTGGGCAATGCCCACCCTACAGAAACAGAATGGGTTATTGAGTGGGAACACTTAACCTCAAGCTGAGTTTTGTTAATAGGCAAGATAATTTTTTTAAACTCTGCGCCCTTAGCGACTTCGTGCCTTTGCGTTGGATTGTATGCATTAGAGTGAAGTTTATTAAATGAGCGAAATGATCAAACAACTCACTATTATCGGCGTCGGTCTTATCGGCGGTTCTTTGGCGCTGGCGCTTAAGCGTGCGGGTGCTGTGGGTGAGGTTGTGGGCTGTGGCCGGGATATTAAACACCTGCAACGTGCCGTGGAATTGGGCGTTATCGACCGTATTGAAATGGATATGGCCGCATCGGTGCAGGGTGCTGATATTGTGTTGGTCGCTGCGCCTGTGGGTGCGATGGAAGCGATTTTCCGTATATTAGCGCCGGTGTTGCCTGAGGGTGCGGTGCTCACGGATGCCGGGTCGACCAAGGGTAGTGTGGTTGAAGCAGCGCGCGCGGCTTTTAAGTTGCCAAAGGGTGAGCTGCCGGCGAACTTTGTACCGGGCCATCCCATTGCGGGTACTGAAAAAAGCGGGGTGGAAGCGGCGTTTTCTGATTTGTACAAAGGTCGACGTGTCATTTTAACGCCCACAGAAAATAGTGATTCCGATGCTGTGGCGCGGGTACGCGCCATGTGGGAGCAGGCGGGTGCCGACGTGGTGGAAACCAGCGTAGCGCATCACGACGAAGTGCTTGCTGCCACCAGCCATTTGCCGCATTTGCTGGCATTTTCTCTGGTCGATACCTTGGCCACGATGGATGACAAGCAGGAAATATTTGAATTCGCGGCGGGTGGCTTTCGGGACTTTACGCGCATTGCTTCAAGCGACCCGCAAATGTGGCATGACATCTGTATTCACAACGAACCGGCCTTGCTGAAAATGTTAGAGCGGTTTGAAAATGACCTTGATAAACTGCGCCTGGCGATTGCCAACAACGACAGTGATTATCTGTTGCAGGTGTTTACTCGTGCAAAGACGGCGCGGGATCAGTTTTGTGATAAGTGAGTGCTTTTTTGAATACAATGTATTTAACGCAGAGGCCGCAAAGACGCAAAGAACGCCAAGAAAAAAATAGGCAAAAACCTTGGCGTTCTTTGCGCCTTTGCGAACTTTGCGTTTATTCCCAGAGCGCTAGTTTAAGCCGCTGTGAGATGAGACAAACATAGGATTGAATGTGGAAGATCTAAACATAATAAATAACATCATTTTTACAGTAGAAGCGGGCGGTACGTTGAATGGTACGTTGCGTGTGCCGGGTGACAAGTCTATTTCCCATCGTTCCATTATGCTGGGCTCTCTGGCCGAGGGTGTGACGGAGGTGACGGGGTTTTTGGAAGGCGATGATGCCTTGGCAACCTTGCAAGCTTTCCGTGACATGGGCGTGGATATCGAAGGCCCGGATAATGGCCGGGTGGTGATTCATGGTGTGGGGATGAAGGGTCTTAAAACCCCGAAAGAAGCATTGGATATGGGGAATTCCGGAACCTCCATGCGCCTTTTGCCGGGTTTGTTGTGCGGGCAGAATTTCAACACAGTATTGGGTGGGGATGCTTCTTTATCTGGCCGTCCTATGCGCCGGGTAACCGAACCACTCGCCGATATGGGCGCGGTAATTGGTACCACTGAGACCGGAACGGCTCCGTTAAGTATCTGTGGCGACCAACCCTTGCACGCGATTGATTTTACCCTGCCTGTGGCCAGCGCCCAGGTGAAGTCTTGCCTGCTATTAGCGGGCATGTATGCCAAGGGTCGCACTTGCATCACCGAACCCGCGCCCACGCGTGACCATACCGAGCGGATGCTGACGGGTTTTGGCTATCCGGTAGAGCGTGTTTCCCTTGGCAATGGCCGTGCGTCAGCCAGCCTGGAAGGCGGTGGTAAACTCACCGCAGCGAAAGTGGAAGTGCCTGCGGACATCTCTTCAGCGGCCTTTTTTATGGTGGGTGCAAGTATCAGCGAAGGGGCGGATATCGTCCTGGAGCACGTTGGTGTGAATCCGACCCGCACGGGTGTCATTAATATCCTGCGTGAAATGGGCGCAGACATCACACTTAGCAATGAACGCGAAGTAGGTGGTGAACCCGTGGCAGACATTCGTGTTCGCTCCGCACAATTGCACGGCATCAACATTCCTGAAGACCAAGTGCCACTGGCCATTGATGAATTCCCGGTATTATTTGTCGCTGCCGCCTGCGCGGAAGGCGAAACCGTACTCACCGGCGCCAAAGAGCTGCGCGTAAAAGAAAGTGACCGTATTCAAGTCATGGCCGATGGCCTTAAAATCCTGGGTGTAGATGCACAGCCAACAGAAGACGGCATGGTGATACAAGGTGGAGGTGCAGGCAGCCAGCTAGGCAGCGGCCAAGTAGAAAGCCACGACGACCACCGCATCGCCATGGCCTTCTCCATGGCCGCCCTGCGCGCCAGCGGCCCAATAGTCATCAACAACTGCGCCAACGTGAACACCTCATTCCCGAGCTTTGTCGAATTGGCACAAGGGGCAGGGCTGAAGATCACGTGCTGAATTTTTAAGAACAAGTGCTGAGTGCTAAGTGCTCAGGGTATGAAATAAGATCGAGGATTATCAGTAGGGGATTTTTCGCTGAGCGTATGTCACGCGTGGGCATTAAAAAGCATGCCTTTATGCCCCAGAGGGTACACCCTACGGTTACCTCGTTCCCATGCTCCGCGTGGGAATGCATACAAAGGTCATTTTACAAAGTGAGGTATGGGTTCCCACGGAGGACCGTGGGAACCAGTTACTCTACGGTGCTAAACGGCTTAGGTTTACCGTAGGGTGGGCACGTATTTTGCGCCCACGCGGTTGCTCGGTGGTATGAATAAGATTGAGGATTATCAGTAGGGGCTGTTTTTCGCTGAGCGTATGTTACGCGTGGGCATTTAAAAGCATGCCCACCCTACGGGTGGCTTGTGTTTTACTTAGCACTCAACCCTTAGCACTAAAAACTGAGCACTAAAAAACCCGCTATTAATACAAACTATCGGATTGATCATGAATTCTACTAATACCGCACTTAACAACACACTAGTCATCACCATCGACGGCCCGACGGCCTCGGGCAAGGGCACAATCACCCGTCTTATTGCCCAGCGTCTGGGGTGGCACATTCTGGACAGCGGTGCTTTGTACCGGTTGGTGGCGTTGGCGGCTCAAAAACATCAGATCGCTTTGGACGACATTGCGTCGTTGCAACCTCTGGCGGCTCATTTGGATGTGGAGTTTGTGGCTGCTGAGGGCGCTGAGGAAATGGTGGTGTTGCTGGAGGGTGAGGATGTCACTCTGGAGTTACGCAAGGAAACTACGGGTAATGGCGCGTCTAAAGTGGCAGCTTTGCCTGTGGTGCGTGGGGCTTTGCTGGAGCGTCAACGGGCTTTTGCACAGTCGCCGGGGTTGGTGGCGGATGGCCGGGATATGGGCACGGTGGTTTTTCCTTCGGCAGTCATTAAAATTTTCCTCACAGCGAGTGCCGAAGAAAGGGCGCGAAGACGCTATAACCAGTTGAAAGACAAGGGTTTAGGTGTTACGATGCGCGGCCTTTTGGAAGAAATTGCAGAACGTGACGAGCGTGATATGAATCGCTCGGCCTCACCGTTGGTGCCAGCTGAGGATGCGGTTGAGCTGGATACCTCGGCGTTAAGTATTGAGCAGGTAGTCGATCATCTCTGGCAGTTATGTCAGGTGCGTCTAAACTAGTGCATCACTTGGCAATAGCTATACAAAAGTGTAGTGAAAGTGAAGTAGAAATAGGTAGCAGTAGAAAGCGTAGTAAGGAAGTTGTTCGTGGCTTTTCATCATAATGATGAACGGACAGCTACATTCATTAACAAACCGCTAACCTTGTCATGATTTATGACGATGGCTTAGCCTTGATAAGGCGTTGCTGAACTGTTTTAACGACTGTTCAGGCGTGCAACCAACAATCATCTGTGATTGCTGGAAACGAACAAACAACGTCCAGGTATGGAAAAATGAGCGAAAGCTTTGCAGATATGTTTGAAGAGAGTTTGGCCCGGGTCGAAATGCGCCAGGGTGCTTTACTGAATGGTATCGTTGTCGAGGTGACCTCGGAAGTGGTTGTCGTCAACGCTGGGTTGAAGTCCGAAGGTGCCATTACTGTCGATGAATTCCGCAACGAAAAGGGTGAAATCACCATTGCCGTTGGCGACGAAGTCGAAGTGGTACTGGAATATGTGGAAGATGGTTTCGGTGAAACCCGTCTGTCCCGCGAAAAAGCGATCCGTGCGCATTCATGGCGTAAACTGGAAACCGCATTCAATGATGGCGAAAGTGTCATTGGTATTATCAACGGTAAGGTCAAAGGCGGCTTTACGGTTGAGCTCGAAACTATCCGTGCTTTCTTGCCGGGTTCCTTGGTGGATGTGCGTCCTGTGCGCGACACCACTTACCTGGAAGGCAAAGAGCTGGAATTCAAAGTCATCAAGCTGGATCAGAAACGCAACAACGTGGTGGTTTCACGTCGTGCCGTGGTTGAAGCTGAGTCCTCTGAAGAACGCGATGCACTGATCGAAAGCCTGGCCGAAGGTCAGACCTTGAAGGGTATCGTGAAGAATTTGACCGACTACGGTGCGTTTATCGACCTGGGCGGTATCGACGGTCTGTTGCACATCACCGACATGTCCTGGAAGCGCATCAAGCATCCTAGCGAAATCGTTGAAGTGGGTTCTGAAATCGACGTTAAAGTGCTTAAGTTTGACCGTGAGCGTACTCGTGTTTCTCTTGGCCTCAAGCAAATGGGCGAAGATCCTTGGGAAGACATTGCACGTCGTTACCCCGTGGGTTCACGTTTGTTCGGCAAGGTTACCAATCTCACCGATTACGGTTGCTTCGTGGAAATCGAAGAAGGCGTGGAAGGTTTGGTTCACGTATCCGAAATGGATTGGACCAACAAAAACATCGCTCCGAACAAGCTGGTTGATGCCGGTGCCGAGGTTGAAGTTGTAGTATTGGAAATCGACCCTGAGCGTCGCCGTATTTCCCTGGGTATGAAGCAGTGCAAAGCCAATCCTTGGGACGAATTTGCCGCCACACATAATAAGGGCGACAAGATCTCCGGTACCATTAAGTCGATCACCGACTTTGGTGTGTTCATCGGTCTAGATGGCAACATCGATGGTCTGGTACATATGTCTGACATCTCCTGGAGCGAGTCTGACGAAGAGGCGATCCGCGCCTATAAGAAGGGCGACGAGCTGGAAACTGTAATTCTGGCGATTGACCCTGAACGTGAGCGTATTTCACTGGGCGTCAAACAAATGGAGCAGGACCCCTTCTCCAACTACTTGGCCGCTCATCCTAAAGGTACCAATGTAAACGGTACTATTACGGAAGTGGATGCCAAGGGCGCTACGGTTGATCTGGGTGACGGTATTGAAGGTTATATCCGTGCCTCTGAAATTGCTCGTGACCGTGTTGAAGATGCTCGCACCATGCTTAAAGCCGGTGACGCCATCGAGACACGTTTCATCGGTGTTGACCGCAAAAACCGTAACTTGAATTTGTCGATTAAAGCCAAGGATACTGCGGAAGAAGTTGAAGCCATTCAGGACTACAGCCGTAAGCAGCCTGAATCCAAGGGTGGTACTTTGGGTGATTTGCTGAAACAGCAGATGGAAAATAATAAAGAAGCTGAGTAACAGGACGCTGTATAGCTAAGTCCGTCACTTTTCGTGCCGGCGCTATTTGTTACCTTGTTTGATGACAAAGGCACCGGTACGGAAGTGGTAATACGACACTAGCTGAGTAGGAATGGGATTGGCGAGATGACAAAATCAGAACTAATCGAACGGATAGCACGCAGACAACCACATTTGCCGTACAAAGATGTTGAGTTGTCGGTGAAAACGTTGATCGAGCAGATGGCAAAAAATCTGTCGACCGGTCAGCGCATTGAAATCCGGGGCTTTGGTAGTTTTTCGCTGCATTTTCGTCCGCCGCGCATCGGCCGCAACCCGAAAACGGGTGAAGCAGTCGCGCTGTCGGGTAAATATGTTCCGCATTTTAAGCCAGGCAAGGAATTGCGTGAGCGTGTGAATGTCAGCAAAAAGTAAGGTAAAAAATAGGCTAAAAAGTAGTTTGAAATAGTTTGTCGAACTAATCTCCATTCAGCATATTGTTACGGGTAATTTGTTATAGGCTTTCTTTTGCTAAAGGCACTTTACTGCAAGATTCTTTTTAAGCGAAAGCTTTAAACGAAAGTTGTTCTAAAAAACGGTATTCGCGTAATCGCGAATACCGTTTTTTTTTGTGGTACGGTTACTGTCACTGGTAGTATTCGATGTTGGGAATCGCGTATTTTCACCAATAGGCCAAATCCGGCTGATATTCTGGTTCTGAAACCAGTGTGGTGGGCAATTTAATTTCTATTCCTTAGGAATGGAAATTAAATAACTTTTATAAGTAGCGCTCTGATTTAGTGCGTATTTGTTCGTTCTGATTGAGAAAAAGTGTAGGAATAGTTACTCTTATTTCGAGCTTTTGTGATTGAAGAACGGGCGCCGACAGTAGGCGCTTTAGGCGAAGACGGGCTGAAGCAGAGATGCTAATTGTATGAGTTATTTAATTTCTATTCCTTAGTCAGGTTTGAGTAAGGTATCTCTGAGGATGAGTACTAGCCGCGTAGCGAGAATACAATTATGAAACGAATAGTCACATTTGCTTTATTGTTATTGGTCTCCTTATTAGGATTGACGTTTGCGTTGATGAATGCCGAATCAGTGCAGCTACATTATTACTTTGGCGACATACAGGCACCGCTGTCGCTGGTGGTGGTCATCGCCATTATATTAGGGGCAAGCATGGGAGTATTGGCATCAATGGGGGTTGTCTTTGGGCAAAAGCGTGAATTAACAAAGCTGCGTAAATCGACCCGAATTGCCAAGCAAGAAGTGTCTAATCTGCGCTCGTTACCACTCAATGATGGTCACTAAATGCTAATGCTAATGCTCATTATGTCGGGGTCTGCGTAATATGGAGTTGGCACTGTTATTTGCACTCTTGCCTGTGGCCGCATTTTCGGGCTGGTGGGTGGCGCGCCGTCAGTTTGCATCATCAGATGCCCGCGAAAATTGTGCGAACTCGGAATTTTCCTCTGACTATTTCAAAGGGTTGAATTTGCTGTTAAACGAGCAGCCAGACAAGGCCATTGATGTGTTCGTTAATATGTTGCAAGTGGATAACGACACGGTTGAAACACATCTAGCGCTAGGGAACTTGTTTCGTCGCCAGGGCGAGGGTGAACGGGCGATTCGAATACACCAAAATCTGATAGCCCGACCCACATTAAGTAAAAAGCAACGGGCCTTGGCCCTGTTTGAACTGGGGCAGGACTATTTGCGCGCAGGATTGCTGGGACGCTCTGAAAGCCTGTTTACCGAGCTATTGGAGCAGGGCGAGTATCGTGCCGAGGCTCTGGAAAAATTGCTGGCGATATACACGCAAGAGAGAGACTGGGAAAAAGCCATTGATGTCGCACGTCGATTTGAGCAGGTTTCAGGGCGGCATTTAAACCTCTCCATTGCACAGTTTTATTGTGAGCTCGCTGATGGTTTCCTGGCCAAAGCAGAATACCGTCCCGCGCTAAAAATGTGTAAACGCGCCCTGGCGGCAGACAAACAATGCGTAAGGGCCACATTGCTGAAATCGAAGATCGAAAGGCATGGTGGTGACTGTAAACAGGCGATTAAAACCTTAAAGCACGTCGAAAAGCAGGAAGTACAATACCTGCCTGAAATCGTAGAGCCTTTACTGGAATGCTACCACTCTCTGGGGAAATTTGAGGAAGCTGAACAATACCTGGGGTATTTGTCATCAGAATATGGCGGAATCACACCATTGCTAGGTCTAGCGGAAATTTTGCGCCACCAAGGCAACGAAAAAGAAGCAACGGACCGTATAGCCGCATCGCTGCGTGAACGGCCATCGGTACGAGGCTTGGATCAATTAATCGAACTGCATCTGGTCAACAGCCAGGGCGTAGCGCGAGATAATTTGCTGATACTCAAAGAATTAACCCGAAGATTGCTGGAAGAAAAATTACCCTACCGCTGCGGAAGCTGCGGATTCAAAGCCAAAACATTACGCTGGCACTGCCCGAGCTGCAAAGAATGGGCGAGTATTCGTCCGATTCAGGGTGTCATCGGAGAATAGAGTGGGTGAAATTGTAAAGTATTTGGATGTTTTGGTTTTTTTCAATCCAACGCAAAGGCGCAGAGAGGCAAAGAACGCAAAGAAAGGTTTTGGAGTAAAAAACTCTGCGGATTTAGCGCCTTCGTGCCTCTATGTTAGGTATTAAACCAAACGGATAAAAGGTGGGGCGTTGTAGGAGTGGCTTCAGCCGCGATGGTCGTGCCCGTCATTATTCGCGCCTTTGCGTTAGATTTTAAAGCAGAATTAATGAGCAAAATGTGTGCTTGGAATGGGGCGGCTCCGTTAAACCTAAATTATAAGAATGTATAAAAGGTGAGTAACAATGGCTGAACGTAAAACGGCGAACCCTAAAGTAATAGTCGCGCTGGATTTTCCCAGTGCCGATGAGGCGCTGTCTTTGGCTCGTAATCTTGACCCAACGCAATGCCGTGTAAAGGTAGGCAAGGAACTGTTTACACGAGCCGGGCCGGCTTTGGTTGAGCAGTTACAACAATTAAATTTTGAGCTGTTTCTGGATTTGAAATATCACGATATCCCCAATACCACTGCTCAGGCCTGTCGGGCGGCGGCTGAATTGGGGGTGTGGATGGTGAATGTGCATGCCCTGGGAGGGCGTCGCATGATGGAAGCGGCTCGTGAGGCAATCGATAAAACACAGCAGCCACCCTTGTTGATCGCGGTAACCATATTGACCAGCCTGGAAGGGCCCGAATTGGCAGAAATCGGGCTATCAGGAGAGCCTGTAGATAATGTGGTGCGCCTCGCTCGATTGGCAGCAGATTCAGGCATGGATGGTGTGGTGTGCTCACCAAAAGAGGTTGCCGCGCTACGAGAGACAATAGAAGGTGATTTTCACCTCGTGACTCCAGGAGTACGTCCTGCTGGGGCGGCAGTGGGTGATCAAAAACGCATCACCACTCCTGAAGATGCTATTCGCTTAGGATCGAGTTATTTGGTGATTGGGCGCCCCATTACACAAGCAAAAGACCCGTTGGTCGCGTTGGCGGATATTAATGCTTCGATTAACCTGTGTTGATTCGGTTTAGGAACGGGCACGTAATAACTTCCCTGTTTGGCGCTCGGATTTAGTTCGTATTCGTTCGTTCTGATTGCCTACAGGACGTAGGTACCACCAAAAGTAGGCGCTTTGAGGCGAAAGTAGGCGCTCTTAGGCGAGGGGCGTGAGCAGGATGCGGAAGCTTTGAACAAAAGTGCAGGAATAGTTGTTCTATTTCGAGTTTTTGTGATTGAGGAACGGGCGGAGACGGGCTGAAGTCGGGATGCAAAACCGGGAAGTTATTACGTGCCCGTTCCTTAGTGTAGGTCGACCTCATTTCTTATAGTGAAAATAAACAAATGACGCATATGGATATGTGTCATTTGCAGGCCAGCGCACTCCTGAATGCTAGAAAAAACGGCCAGTCTTGTCCCGTTAACTGATTATCGTCCTGCCGGGCCTGATCCGGCATCCAGAATGTTGTTGTAGTGGTCACCAATAATACTGGATTCCGGGTCAAGCGCGGAATGATGAAAGAGAGGGTTCAAATTCATGTTTCTTACTCATGTTTCTCACTCATGTTTAAAGAACAGCCTTCCTGTTACTGGCCATAGTAAGCCTGTGAATTACGACGCGCGAAACATTATTAACAAAGCGGCGCTGAAAAGCTGAATTAAAAGTCAGTATAATTGCCTATGGGATATTGGTTGACGTGAAGGTTCGCTCGCTTTAGTCTCTATTTCGTGGTTTAAGTGCTCACTACTGTGATTTCATACAACGGTATTTAACCGTTTAAATAGTTTAAATAGTTTAAATTTAATGTGTGAGTTTCAGTGTGAAAGTTCTAGTACGGCAGTTCTAGTGCGACAGTTCTACAGTGATCTAAAAAGTTCTAAAGTGAGGTTTTACAATAAAGCGTTACTATTAAATTAATCTACTCATACGTGTGTACAAAAAGCATACGCTAACAAGAAAGGAGTCTTGTCATGTCATTTTTTTCCCGTCGTGTTTTATCGTTCGTTGTTCCTCGTGTTGTTCCTCGTGTTGTTCCCCATGTTGTTGCCGGTAGTTTTGCGCTGTTCCTGCTGTTCTCTTCATTTACGGTGTTTGCTGGCCCGGTGGATATTAATACCGCTGACGCCAACACCTT
>NVUB02000225.1 GCA_002401775.2 Ectothiorhodospiraceae bacterium | reverse complement strand
CTCCACTGCATTCGTTGTCTTACCAATGCAATGATCTCCCAGGTCGCATTGCCAATCCCAAGAATAAAAATCGGTACTAACGGAAGGACAAAACGAGGCCCGTACCACACCGGAGGCCACAGGAGTAAGATGGTGAACGTAGCAACGAAATAGACCAAAAGAACGCGCTTGCCTGCCTTCAAACGCAGCAGTCCGAAAATGGTCAAGGAAAGCAAGAGCAATCCGACAACCCATCCCAAAAACGTACTGTCTCGAGTGTACTCATACTGGCCAAATGGAAACAAAGCCGCTGGTGAGGACTAAGTGTTGAGGACTGAGACATGTAGGTCATGTTGCGAAGCTACGTGACAGGCGAAAGTCAGTCTGAGAAAAAACTACAATCAAAACACAATGGTGGGCAATGCCTTTATGCCCATGGGTACACCCTATTGAAGACCGACGTTCAATAGACAAACAGGCTGCGGTGAGTAAAAACAAATGAAACCAACGACTTTTCGTGAAATTGATGGCACCAGCAAGGGCTACTACGTTCTGTTAGGCCTATTGAGTCTGATCGTGGCCGTAGGGCTGGGGGCTGCTTATTACATGGAACACAACGGCCATTGGGTCACGGGCATGAATAACCAGATTGTCTGGGGATTGCCACATGTGTTCGCGGTATTTTTGATCGTTTCCGCTTCCGGTGCCCTTAATGTCGCGTCTATGTCATCGGTTTTTGGTAAAACCAGTTATAAACCACTGGCGCCTTTGTCCGGCCTCATGGCCATCGCATTGCTGGCCGGCGGTTTGATGGTACTGGTGCTTGATCTCGGCCATCCTGACCGACTCATCGTCGCTATGACCTACTACAACTTTAAGTCTATTTTTGCCTGGAACATGATCCTCTACAACGGTTTCTTTGCCATCATCATCATCTATCTGTGGACAATGATGCAGCGCAACTTGAACAAATACTCCAAAGTGGCCGGCTTTTTTGCCTTTATTTGGCGACTGGCACTGACCGTGGGTACCGGCTCTATCTTTGGTTTCATTGTTGCTCGGGAATATTACGACGCCGCCATTATGGCGCCAATGTTTATCGTCATGTCATTCTCCTTTGGGCTGGCCTTCTTTCTCATCGTGCTGCTGGCCTCCTACAAGTGGACCGGGCGCGAACTGGGTAGTCACATCGTCATCAAATTGCAGCGCCTGCAAGGTCTGTTTGTCGCGGCGGTGCTGTTATTTGTGGTCATTTTCCACCTGACTAATCTTTACGCCACTCAGCATCACGGCGTGGAGAGCTTCATTCTTGATGGCGACAATATCTACAGCGGCCTGTTTTGGGTCGGTTATATGTTGCTCGGCACGTTGTTTCCATTAGCGATATGTTACGCCCCCGCGTTTCGTGCCTCTATGGGGTGGACTGTCACCGCTGCGGTTTTGGTTATTGCCGGAGGCCTGTCACAAATGTACATGATCATCATCGGTGGTCAGGCCTTCCCTATGGACATGTTCCCGGGCAAGGAAGTCAGCAGTAGCTTTTATGACGGTGTAGTCGTCACCTACACACCCAGCGCCCCCGAAATCGCCCTGGGCCTGGGCGGCACAGCCGTGGCCTTCGTTACCGTAATGATTGCCATCAAGATACTGCGCTTTTTGCCTTTAAGTCTTAAGAATTCAGTGTAAAGGGGGAAAGATGGAAGAGAAAAGGAAAAGCACCTACACCACACCAATCGCTTTCCCCTGCCGCCTATCCCCTGTAGTCTTAACTTTACTTTAATCACTTTCTTCTGGTCGTTTATTTTGATGTCTCAAGAACACCCATTCGCACAATACGTACGCATTCTTGGTAAGGGTAAAAATGGTTCACGCCCTCTCACCCAGGATGAAGCCTACGATTCATTTCGTATGATTTTTTCGGATCAGGTTCTACCCGAGCAGCTCGGTGCCTTTCTGATGCTAATGCGCGTCAAAGAAGAAGAGCCGCAAGAACTGGCGGGATTTATTCGTGCGGTAAAAGAGAGCCTTACCATTCCGGACAATGCGCCTGAGGTGCATCTGGATTGGTCATCTTATGCTGGCAAGCGTCGTCACCTGCCCTGGTTCATTTTGTCCAATTTGTTGCTCGCACAAAACGGCGTTAACATTTTCATGCACGGTGCTAGCGGCCATACTGCCGGGCGCATGTACACCAAAGATGTGCTGGCGAGCTTAGGCATCGCACCCTGCAATTCTTTGCAGGGATCTGCTGATCGTATTCGCGAGACCGGTTTTGCCTATTTAGACCTCGAACACCTTAGCCCCCGGCTACACAAAATTATCGAACTGCGTCCCATTCTCGGCCTGCGTTCTCCGGTACACACTCTCGCACGTATGCTGAATCCTTTTGATTCACCGTATTCCATGCAGGGCATTTTTCACCCTGGTTACCGCCCCATGCACCAGGAAGCCGCACTTTTACTGAAGCAGCCGCATCTGGCGGTTATGAAAGGCGATGGCGGTGAAATCGAGCGCGATCCTGATGCCCCTTGCCTGGTGCAAAGTGTGCACAATGGCGAAATGTCCGAGGAAGAATGGCCGGCCATGTATGGACGTCGCCATGTCAAAGACCCTGAACTGAATGTGCAGCGTTTACGTGCAGCATGGGAAGGTTCTGACAAAGACGAATACGGTATCGGCGCGGTCATTGGCACCACAGCCATTACTCTGAAAATGATGGGACGCGCCGACGATATGACTTCTGCAGAATCTTTAGCAAAAGATATGTGGGAAGCCAGAAATACTGAACGCTTCGGCACAGCGGCCTAAAGCGTCACAACAGCGGTAATCCGATGGGCCATTTATTCATTTCCGCTGCCCACAAATCTTCGGGCAAAACCACACTCAGCATTGGGCTCTGTGCCGCGTTTCGACAACGTGGCTTGCAGGTTCAGCCCTTTAAAAAAGGCCCGGACTACATCGACCCCATGTGGCTGTCCCGTGCCGCAGGCAAAGATTGTTACAATCTCGATTTTCACACCCAGAGCCATGCAGAGATTTTAACGCACTTTGGCCATCGCCATGCTCAGTCTGACATCAGCATCATCGAAGGCAACAAGGGCTTGTACGATGGTCTGGATCTTGATGGTAGTAACAGCAATGCTGCCCTCGCCACACTGCTCAATAGCCCAGTCATTCTGGTGATTGATGCCCAGGGCATGACACGCGGCATTGCCCCGTTGATCCTCGGCTATCAGGCCTTTGAGCCTGATATTAATATCGCTGGCGTCATACTCAACCAACTGGGCGGCAGCCGGCACGAAACTAAATTGCGCGCAGTAATTGAACACTACACTAACGTGCCTGTGGTGGGCGCTGTGCACCGTGACCCTCTGCTAAAAATTCAGGAACGACACCTGGGGCTGATCCCCAGCAACGAAGCACAGGCCGTAGAACAACAAATCGATCTTGTGGCTAAACGGGTCGCCGAGCAAGTGAACCTGGACCAATTACAGGCCATCGCTGACAGCGCGCCGATTCCTGACTTTGAAGCGCCAGACAACATCATATCTCCCGCAACGCATATACCCACAGATATTCGCATTGGTATTGCCCGCGATGCCGCCTTTGGATTCTATTATCCCGATGACCTTGAAGCCTTCCGTGCGGCCGGTGCTGAACTGGTTAACATCGATACCCTGACGGATACCACATTGCCGGAAATCGACGGCCTGTTTATCGGTGGCGGGTTCCCCGAAACGCACATGCAAGCACTGTCCGCCAATACCGGCCTGCGGACCGCCATTCGCAACGCCATAGAATCGGGACTTCCGGTATATGCCGAGTGCGGTGGGCTCATGTACCTTTCGCGTAGCCTGAAGTGGAATGACAACTGCTGCGACATGGTCGGTGCCCTGGACATGAACATTCACATGCACCAACGCCCGCAAGGTCGAGGTTATGTCAAACTTGCGGTAACTGGCGACAGTCTCTGGAACCATACCGCCACACAACCGCAACAAAGCACCATCAATGCACATGAATTTCACTACTCTGCCCCGGCAAAAGCATTCTCAAAAGACACCCGATTCGCCTATCGTGTCCTTCGCGGTCACGGTGTTAATGGTACGTCGGACGGCATTGTACATCACAATGTGCTGGCTAATTACAGCCACATGCGAGATGTTAAAAGCAATCCTTGGGTACAACGATTTGTGGCTTTTGTCCGGCAATGCACAGCAACCCGCTCACAAAACTCACCAACATAACAGGGAGTTAATACTTAGACCCTAGACGGATTACTATTACGGCTAATGATTACAACTAATGTTTACAGTAAGTAATTGCCATTAAAAGCTACCGCTGAATATGCCACGGCTAATTTTAACGATAGTTTAACACTAAACCACCAAACCGAGAAAACCACATTATGGATATTATTACTTTTTCACCTCTCGCCATTGACGTTATTAAAAAAAATCTAAAAGAAAGCGAGCATGGTGCGTTAGCATTTCGCATTGCGGCGAAAACAACAGCGGATGAATCTGTAGAATACGGCATCGGCTTTGATGAGCCTAAAGAAGATGACGTACTGCTTGAAGAAGCCGGTTTTAAAGCCATCGTTAGTCCAGACTGCGTCGAGCTGCTCAATGGCACCCACATTGATTATGTTGAAATTGAGGCTGGTCAACACCACTTCATTTTCCTCAATCCAAATGACCCCAATTACAAGCCTCCCACTGAAGAAAACGACACCGCGAAATAATGTCAAACACGCCAGCCAAAACGCCAGTGACCGGCTTTCGCGCCCTGGGTACCAATGAGCTGTATATTCCCCTCACCGGGCTGGTGCTGATTTTTCTGTTAATCATTGCGACCACCTTTGGTGTGTATATTTGGCCGCAAAAACAAGATCTCTTCTTTATTGTCCAATTAGTGTTAACCGGGTTTGGCTTACTGCTAATTATCCGCATTATGCGTTGCGTGAAAATCCGGTTGCTGGCGCCTCTCGCACTGCTACGTGAATGGGCGCAGCGTATGTTAAACGGAGACCTCTCAGCACGCGTCCCACAGCCAGAGCAAGGTGAGTTTGCCTTATTGGCGTGCGACATCAATAAACTGGGGGAATCCCTGCGGGCACTCACGCGCGAGATGGATGACGAGGTCAACCGCCAAACGATCACCTTGCAACGCAAAACCCGCACATTGGAAATTTTGTACGATGTGGCGGCGCACAGTAACTCCGCAAAAGATATTGACGAGTTGTTAATCGCATTCCTTCATACCTTAAACGAAATTGTTTACGCCCATGCAGGCACAGTGCGTCTGGTCACCGATGATAATCAAATGCGCCTGGTGGGTAGCGTTGGCCTTGATGAGAACACCATAGAAAGAATTCGTATGGTGCCTATTGAACATTGTCTCTGCGCTCAAGAATTTTCAAAAAATATGTTGCTCTGCCAAAATCATTTTAAAGACTGCGAAAATATCGTCAGTGAATTAATGTTTGCCGGTGACAAATTGGAAAACATTGCTATTCCATTACGATATAACAACCGTACTCTCGGGATTTATAATCTGTTTGTCGAAAAACTCGGCCTCACCGAGCGTGAAGACATCATCGACATTCTCACTAACATTGGCCAACACTTGAGTATGGCCATTGCCAAATCCCATTGGGAAGCAGAATCTCATCGCCTCTCCATCATGCAGGAACGCACTATGTTGGCCCATGAGCTACACGATTCTCTTGCGCAAACACTTGCCAGCCTTCGTTTTCGAGTCAGCATGCTTCAGGAAACCTTACAGCAAGACTCTCAACAAAATGCCGATGCCAACGACGAAGTCGAGCAAATTAAATTTGGCCTAGATGACGCTAATTTTGAATTACGAGAATTACTCGCACATTTTCGCATTCGCATGGACGAGCGAGGCCTGATCCCCGCCACCGAAGGCCTCATCGAGCGATTTAAAAACCAGGGAGACATTCAAATCTTCTTCCAAAACGAATGCCCAGACCTGAGATTACAGCCTGTATTAGAAGTCCACCTGTTGCATATTATTCAGGAGGCACTCACCAACATACGCAAACACAGTAATGCCAAACATGTTCGGGTCTTATTAAACTGCACTGAGCAACAACAGTTCCATCTATTAATTGAAGATGATGGCATGGGCATCAATGCTGAAACCTGTATCGCAGGGCCGGGAGAACATGTGGGTTTGACGATCATGCGGGAACGCGCCCAACGCATTGGCGCCGAACTAACTATAGAAAGCGAGCCAGGTGAAGGCACCCGTATAGAACTGGAAATACAACATGCAGAAAAATCGCCGCTGCCATAAACATAAACATCACCATAACCGTATCAGCAACAATAAATATGCGACAATAATAACCCGGCGACAAACGCAAACAAACGCTATAGTAATCCGCTAAAATCGTGGTACTTTATGATGGTCGATGAGAAATGTAATCACACGCATTAGGTCACACTCCCTACTGCTGAATACTCATCAGATTGAAACGCGCTTTTTTTTGAAACAAATGTGACATGGTATGACAACATGAAAGTACAATTAATTGATGACCATACCCTGTTCCGACTGGGACTCAAAAACCTCCTGGAGCGCAGCGGCATTGACGTTATTGCTGCCGCCAGTACCGGACAGGAAGGCCTCGACATCGTTGAAGAAGCTCAGCCTGATGTTATATTACTCGATATGCGTATGCCTGACATGGATGGTCTGGAGGTACTCAAACGATTGCGTAAGGCAGGGGTTACCGTGCCCATTTCCATGCTCACCACCAGCAACGAAGAACGCGACCTGGTGGAGTCACTGCGCAATGGCGCACAGGGTTACTTGTTAAAAGATATGGACCCAGACGAGCTTGTAGCCGCCCTCCACAGCATTGTTAAGGGTGAAACCATCATAGCCCCCCAGCTTGCCGGCACTCTGGCTCGCGTACTCCAGGGCAATTCAGGCGAAATTGAAACCAAAACGCCCCTGTCCGACCTTACTCCCCGCGAAACAGAGATTATCGAACACCTAGCCATTGGCCAAAGCAATAAAGTCATCGCACGCGAGTTAGGCATTACCGATGGCACCGTCAAATTGCACGTGAAAGCAATACTGAGGAAATTAGGTGTTAGTTCACGGGTAGAAGCTGCAGTAATCGCCGTTGAGCAAGGACTTGGGCGAAAACGCATACCGATGACCTAAAATTACCTTGAAAATAACCTGAAAATGCCCTGAAGACCGCTTTAAAATGCCCCAGAATACTCACTTTCCAGTACGTTTGATGCAAATCTGAGCATTATCCCTGAAACGCCGAATTTTTCGCACTACGATTTATTCAGGGTTGGTCGCTAAATTGTACTAGGGGCCCATTTGCAATGCGTTCCGAATGTCACCACTAGGCCCATTCATCGCAAGGAACCCTCGTCTATTCGTTATGAAAAGCTACGATGATTTACTCAACGACTGCCTGACAACCGTCCAAGAAATATTCCCCTGGGATCTCGTTGACGAGCTGGAAAACCACTCGATATTGCTTATTGATGTGAGCGAACCTGATGAATTCTCCCGTGCCCATATTCCTGATTCACTTAACGTGGCACGCGGCATACTCGAGTCTGCTTGTGAGTATGACTACGACGATACCGTCCCTGAGTTAGCGGCTGGCCGGGAACGCAACATCGTAGTAATTTGTCGATCCGGTCGCCGCAGCGCCCTCGCGGCCCACACGCTTTTACAAATGGGTTTTTCCAAAGTTCGTTCACTCAAAACCGGGCTGCGTGGCTGGAATGATGGTGAATACCCTTTGGTCGATGAACAAAACAAGCCCGTAAACCCCGATCTTGCCGAAGTTTTTTACACCACCACATTGCGCCCAGAGCAGCGTAAACCCACGGGATAATAATATTAACAGAGAGACGTGATGGTTTTGTGACATCTATTAACTAGGATAAAGATCACAACATGAGTAAACCACTATGAAACAATTCCTTGTCGTTGAAGATAATTATGATATTGCCAATCTAGTGTCCATGCACTTACAGGACTTAGGGGCTGAAGTTCAACTCGCCAGTGATGGCAATGTTGGCCTGTCATTGGCACAAAAAAAACGCTATGACCTCATTATCCTTGATTTGATGTTGCCCGGCATAGACGGCTTGGAAATTTGCCGCCGTCTTCGTGGTACGGATAATGATACACCCATCCTCATGCTAACGGCCAAAAGCGCAGAGCTAGACCGCATCGTCGGCCTGGAAATGGGTGCCGATGATTATCTGCCCAAACCCTTTAGTTTTCGTGAACTAGTCGCACGCGCCAAAGCAATACTGCGCCGAGCTGAGGCCCGAAACAAAATCAACCCTAACGATGTAGAAGACTTGCGGGCCGGTGATTTATTTTTAGATCAAAATAAACGCCAGGCCACAATTGCGAGCAAGGTCATTGACCTTACCGCAAGAGAATTCGATTTGTTATGGCATTTTGCCACTCATCCTGGACAGGTCTTTACGCGGAGCCAATTGCTCGACAGTGTCTGGGGCTATGGGCATGATGGGTATGAGCACACCGTCAATTCTCACATCAATCGCCTACGAGCAAAAATCGAAAACAGCCCTTCTACTCCGACTTATATTCTCACGGTATGGGGTGTTGGCTATAAATTTTCCGACACGCTTTCGGAAACGTAAACTGTTACTGGAAGCAATATTATGTTTAACACCCTCTACAGTCGCATTGCCGCCGTCCTTTTTTCACTTGTCGTCGTCATCGGTTATGTCGTTTACAGCATGGTGTTGTACTCTGCAGAAATGTACCAGCAAGAGCTTACGCAAAAACTCAATGTGGCACTGGCTGAGCATATTGTGGCTGAAGAACCGCTCTTCACAAAACAAGGGCTTTCTGAGCAACCCGGTACAACACAAAACAATGGCGAACTTACCGGCGAATTCAAGGGCGAACTTAAGGGTGAATTCAAGGGCGAACAACAAATAAACCAAAAAGCTTTGCAATCCCTGTTTCACTGGCTGATGGTCATTAACCCCAGTATCGAGCTGTATCTACTTAATGCAAAGGGCGAAATTTTAGCCTTCTCTGCTCCAGATGGTCATGTTAAAAAACAAACTGTTTCACTGACGCCCATTAAAAAGTTTCTTACTGGCAATGCAACGTATCCGTTGATGGGTGATGACCCACGCGGCTCGGGACAATCATCCAGGAAAAAAGTATTTTCTGCCGCTCCCATACCCGGCATCAACGCTGACAACCCTGCTGGCTATTTATATGTCATTCTCGAAGGCGAAGCCTTCGATAGCGTAACGGATATGGTGAAGGGTAGTTACATCCTGAGTTTCACGACAACCGGACTCGGCGCCAGCCTGTTGTTCGCCCTGTTCGCAGGACTCATGGCCTTTGGCCTGTTAACACGGCGGCTACGATGCTTAACGCGCATTATGGCTGAATACGGTGACTCCAATAACCGTTCACACAAAAATTCCAACCAACGCTATCCTGTTTCCAAACTATCTACCGATGAAATTGACCGGCTCGGCATCAATTTTAATGAAATGGCCGACCGCATCGATGAACAGATGGAAGCACTCATGCAGACTGATGCCAAACGGCGGGAAATGGTCGCCAATGTCTCCCATGATCTGCGCACACCATTAACATCATTGCATGGTTACCTGGAAACCCTGTTGTTAAAAGATGCGACCCTGAGTGCAAAAGAGCGGCGCCAATACCTTGAGGTAGCAACCGCACAAAGCACACGTCTCAACCAGTTAATTACTGATTTATTTGAACTTGCCAAACTGGATTCCAGCGAAACTGTTCTTAACGTGGAGCCCTTTTTGCTCACCGAGCTGGTGCATGACATCATGCACAAATTCACGCTCGAAGCCGAAAAACGCGACATCACCATACAGTCCGACTTTGTCAATAACTTGCCCTACGCCTATGGCGATATTGGTTTAATCCAGCGCGTGCTGGACAATTTGATCGGCAATGCCTTGCGATACACCCCCCGTGGCGGTTACATCACCCTTTCGCTCACTGAAAAATCTGACAACATTATGATCAAGGTAGCCGATACGGGTTCAGGCATACCCGAAGATGAAATTTCACACATCTTTGAACGTTTTTACCGATTAGAAAAGAACCGCACTGCCAGTGGGAAAAATGCCGGCTTAGGGCTTTCCATTGCGAAACGAATTGTTGATTTACATGGCGGAAATATTGAAGCCGCGAGTCAACTCAATCATGGCACCACCTTCAGCTTTTCACTGCCTACGTACCAGTTTGCTTAAAGGATCGTAACGGCTTTCCCAGGGCACACGGCTTTGCCTTAAGTAAGCTAATTTTCGCTCCTACAAAACAATACATCGCCGATGAATTGATTGCTGGTTATCTTAGTTTACGTGTTGTAAACGCAAAGACCGCAAAGGCGCTAAGAACGCAAAGTTTTTTGGGTCTCGTCTGCGACCATTGCGTCTTTGCGAGCTTTGCATTTACGATACCGTCCCTAAAAAAAGCACAAAGCCACCATCTACGCAAAGCACAATTCGGGTTGAAATTACCGCCACCAGCCGTCAGGTAACGGCGTAACCTGACCTACAAAAATCCGACTCAATCCTCAGCCTTAATCACTCCCCCCGTAGGTCACGTTGCGAAGCTACGTGACAGCTTTACATCGGGGCTTGAGGTTTACATTGATTCCGTGTTGTAAACGCAAGGGCCGCTAAGGAAATATGGTTTGACTACTTCTACCACGTTTTTTAACTCATCACCTTTTCCGCCTACGTGGTGTTTACGTTTATCAGCAGAGTCTCAATGTAGATTAAATCTATCGTTAATTACCCAATAAAAAAACCCAAAAAAATCAATGCGTGACAGAATTGTGATAGATGCGTGACGCCCGCGTGACCCGCTTTGGCCATGCTATTAAAGACGGTAAACAGGACGTCTGCCGTGAGAGAAATTGATAAAAATTAATACAAAATTTTGAGGAGAAACATAATGAAATTAACAACACGTTTATGTCAGGTCGCACTGCTTGCTACCATTGGCTTTGGTGCCAGCAGTGTTCAAGCCCATGAAGAAGAAGGAATGTATGCCGTTACGGTGACTAACCTGACACGCGGAGAAACTTTC
This sequence comes from Ectothiorhodospiraceae bacterium, assembly GCA_002401775.2. Lineage (GTDB taxonomy): Bacteria > Pseudomonadota > Gammaproteobacteria > SZUA-152 > SZUA-152 > SZUA-152. Next base: position 41,702 of record NVUB02000225.1, on the reverse strand, counting down.
ACGCCCATCATGGTTGCCTCGCACACCAAAGGAACCCATTTCTATCAACTGGGCAGCCCTGCCAGTGATGAACTAGCCGCTCTGGCTGAAGGTGGCGATATTGCTCCTCTGTCAGGCTTACTGATGGAAACTGGCGGTGCTTTTGATATTGCTACAAACGGTGGCCTATTGGCACCCGGAGCCAGCACAACCATCATGGTTAAAATGACGAACAAAGCTCGCTTTGTCTCTGTGGCATCAATGTTGATCCCTACCAACGATGCTTTCATCGCCATCAACGGCATGAGAGGCCCTAAGAGCAAGCATCGTGACGTCATGGTAATGTCCCCTGCCTATGATGCTGGTAGTGAGCCAAACGATGAGCTGTGCGCCAACATGCCTGGCCCTGCTTGTGGTGGCGAAGGTGGTTCACCCGATGCGAGTGGTGAAGGATATGTACACATCCACGCTGGCATTCAAGGAATTGGCGATTTGAACAGTTCTGAATATGACTGGCGTAACCCGACTGCTCGAATCGTTATTAAACGCGTAGAGTGATCGGTAGTTTATGAAGCAATAGTTTCCGTTCCTTCTCTCTTGTCGTGTATTAAAATAAGTTTAATCACACCAGAGAGAAGGATTGAAACTCAGTGCCAATAAGTTAACAAGCTAGCAAAAAATCGTAGGTTGGTGGTGAGCTTGCGAACCCCAACAGACCAGTGATCAAACAAGTTCACGCCCCCATATCTTCATTGATGAGTGACTCATAAAATATGACAATCTTATTCCCCCCTCTTCGAGTATTACTCATTACGCTGCCAGTATTAATTCTGGCTGTATTACTGACTGGAGTGCCAAACCAAGCAGTCGGTGTCGAGCTTCCCAGCATTACCGGGGACACTTGGCTTAACACTTCCCCGTTAACCGACAGTGATCTAAAAGGTAAAGTAGTACTCATTAAATTTTGGACTTACGGCTGCCATAACTGCAATGCAGTTGAGCCTTACGTCATCGACTGGCACAAAAAATATGCCGATAAAGGCTTGCTGGTCATTGCCATTCACACACCGGAATTTGATCGCGAGAAACAACTCGACAATGTGCGCGCCTACCTGAAAAAACATGGGGTTCCCTATCCCGTCGTACTCGACAATGATTTTAGTAACTGGAACCGGTTTTCCAATCGCTACTGGCCTACCCTCTATCTCGCAGACCGTAGCGGCACTATACGTTACCGTAAAATAGGTGAAGGACACTACAAAAGAACGGAACAGTGGATTCAGGATTTACTCGAAGAGAAATAAATTCGTTGATTACAAATTGACTACATAACATCTTAAAATATAGGTGCGGCTTCAGCCGCGAAAGACGTGCCACTATCGCTATCGCGGCTGAATCCGCTCCTACAGCGCAATTCACCGTCAACGAATTTGGTTGCAGGATATCTTAGTTTACGTGTTGTTTACGTGTTGTTAACGCAGAGGCCGCAGAGACGCAAAGGTCGCAGAGAAAGACATTTAATACTCACCACACACGGGTAACAGCTTCAACATTTCCTAAAATGATTCCTCGACACGCACCTCAAGCACCTACTTTGGTGTAACGTAATAATGTAGGAACGGCTTCAGCCACGAATGACGTACCACTGCTATCGCGGCTTAAGCCGCTCCTACACAACAATGCGCAATCGGATGATTACAAATAACAGCACATTCTAAAATGTTTCCCAACACCAGGAATGTCAAACGCTTCACCAAACACGTCAAACCCAGAGTGTTGATATAAACTCACCGACGCTATACGCGCATTGCACCAAATCACTTCCCCACCCTGCTCACGCGCATATTCAATACAATGCTGCAATAACGCGGTTGCTAACCCCTGTCCGCGGAACGGAATATCCGTTGCCATACCTCGTATTTTCCAAGCGTTATATATGTCATTCTCAGGTAAATTCACACGATACAAGGATGCAATAGCAAGCAGACTTTGTTGTGGGTTATCTTTCTTTTCAGCACCTTTCAATAACACGCCGAAATGACGGGTGGATTGCACTTCGTCATTGTCGAAGTAGCACGTTTCAATCGTTTTCCCTTGCCGCAATAGTTTAAGGCGAAGCGGTATTAGCGCATCACACGACGTCATTTTAATGTAATACTGGATTTTCAAAAGTGGTTTTCCCATCGATTCAACACTGTCCCAGTTCAGCGCAATCTATGACCGAGCTAATTAGAAGATTTCCTCGGCGTCAATGGTAACGTAATAAGACATGTGTCTTTATTCGTATAGCCACATATATATAGATCCAGCCAAAACACTTAATATCAATACTGAAAAATTTATTAAAAAAACCGTAATAAAGTATCGTGACACTTTGCAATACCACTTAGGCGCCAGTTTATAGGCATTTTCTATGCCTCTTTTTTTACCACTGGAAGGAACCCCAAGAACTCTCATGAACATTGCTGTCCTCATATACGCAAAAGGAAGCCCTGTAAACATAGTTATTTCACCCACTCCGAAATAAGGTTCCTTAAAATACGTTCGCAGTACTGTTTGTAAACATTAAACCAGCATTAAACCAGACACCCATGTTTGTAATTATACTATAATTTAACTACAACCATCCAAGCATTTGATTAACATAAAGTTTATGGATTTCTCTAAAATGGGTGTGCGTATAGGGCGTACAAAAAAGTTAGCAAAAGTCTCGGTTATGAACAAACGCCGGGGATTAATGGCTGTAAGCAATACCTTCCTACCTGACCAAAAAATAAAACGACATAAAATACCGATTAGCTCCTCTGCTGAGCCACATGCTTGAATCTTCTGATTAAAACGGACAGGGACACTGTCCATGTAATTGTTCTCGGCTAGTAGGATGCTCAAAATACAAGTCACTGGCGTGTATGAGCAAGCAATCAGCCATCCGTTCACTACGATCGCTTTTATACAAATTACACCCAAGAATTGGGTGGCCTATTGCCTGGCGGTGAACCCGTAACTGGTGTGTACGCCCCGTATGAGGAGTAAATTGCACCAAGCTCCGACGCGGTTGCTCTAGTCGTTGTAATACCGTGTATTCACTGATGGCCGCTTTGCCAGTGGTATGGCAAATGATTACCCGAGGAAAATAGTTTTTATCCTTCGCTATCGCCTCGGTAATCCATCCATGATCCCCGTCAACCCAGCCTTCTAGCAGGGCTACACAACGCTTTTGAATTGTGCGCGTTTGAAACTGTCTATTGAGATGTTGTGCCGACGCTGCATTTAGCCCCACAACCATAATGCCCGATGTCCCGAAATCTATTCGATGCGGTAACTTTGCCTCTGGGAATGGAGGGCTCACTCCCTCTTGGCCGTGTACCGAATCCCAGTTGAGAGGTTTTTTACCAGACAAACGGAGCAGACCGCTGGATTTGTTGATCAACAAGATATCGTCATCTTGATACAATATTTCCAATAAATCGTCACAAACCGGCGCCACAAAATCATCAACGATAGTGTGAGTCGGCGGGCCGGTATCAGGCATTCAACATTCCCCGCTATTGATATACTGTCACGGTAGGAATGCCGGTTGCCCGACAACCCCCGCACTACACTTTCTAAAAACATGGTATAGAAAAATATTATTTTCTTATATTTAGCAAGATTCGGGTCGAACGAATTAAGTCCGGCGTTTATAGTCCTTACATCATAAAAAACAAACTAGGATTAAATGATGAAAAGATTATTAGATAAAGTAGCCATTGTTACGGGCGCTAGCTCAGGCATTGGTCGTGCCACAGCGAAGCTGTTTGCTGAAGAAGGCGCAAAACTAGTCGTTGCTGCACGTCGACAACAAGAGTTAGATGCGCTTGTAAAAGAGATTTCACACGCGGGTGGAAGCGCCATTGCATTAGCTGGCGATGTTATAGAGGAAAGTTATGCCGAAGCACTGGTCGATCTTGCACTACAAGAATATGGTAGCCTTGATATTGGATTCAATAATGCAGGCACATTAGGTGCTTCTGGCTCTACGCCTGATATAACGCTTGAAGCGTGGAATGATACGATAAACACAAACTTGAATGGTGCTTTTTTGGGTGCCAAATATCAAATACCTGCTATGTTACGAGCTGGTGGTTCTCTTATTTTCACCTCATCATTTGTGGGTCACACAATCGGTATGCCTGAAAAGGCAGCCTATGCGGCAAGTAAAGCCGGAGTTATAGGACTTACTAAAGCCCTAGCCACTGAATATGGGGCACATTCAATTCGAGTAAATGCCTTAGTGCCGGGCGGCACGAATACACCAATGGCGGAGGAATTTGGAACTTCACCGGAAGTGGTTGAATTCGTCAAACAGATGCATGCCCTAAAGCGTACAGCTACGCCAGAAGAAATGGCAAAATCGGCGTTATACCTTGCATCAGACGATTCAAGTTTTACCACAGGCACGACAATGCTGGTTGATGGCGGTGTATCTATTAACAAGACTTAAATGCACGTCAGGCTTTCACGACCGACACAAAAAAGAACTAAAAAATGGCTGATAATGAACACATAAACTATAAGCGTATTGCAGTTGCAATCGACTATATAAAACTAAATTTCAAAAATCAGCCATCTTTGGATGAAATTGCTGGAGTGGTTGGACTAAGTCCATTTCATTTCCAACGATTATTCACACAATGGGCAGGTGTTAGCCCAAAAAAGTTTATTCAATACCTAGGTATTGAATATGCCAAACAGCTCTTAAAAGAAAAACAATCAACATTACTTGATACAGCGTATGAAACGGGGTTATCTGGAACGAGCCGATTACATGACTTATTTATAAGTATTGAGGGAATGACCCCTGGAGAGTTTAAAAATGGTGGGAAAAACCTTGTTATCAACTACTGCTTTGCGGAAAGTCCATTCGGAAAATTGATAGTGGCTTCAACTGCGAAAGGCATATGCCATATGTTTTTTGAAGAAGATGAGCCTCAAGCATTATCCGATCTGGAATTTCGTTTTCCAAATGCACAATATCATCAAGTTGTTGATACATTTCAGCAAAATGCCTTATTTATTTTTCAAAAAGACTGGAAAAAGCTAGACCAAATAAAATTACATCTGAAAGGTACAGATTTTCAACTAAAAGTGTGGGAGACCTTACTAAAAATTCCATTAGGTACTATATCAACTTATGGTGCAATGGCCAAAAGTATTGATAGACCAAAAGCCGCAAGAGCTGTGGGTACAGCAATAGGCCGCAATCCTGTTGCATTCCTTATTCCGTGCCACAGGGTCATTCAGGCAAGTGGTAATCTTGGCGGTTATATGTGGGGAGAGACAAGGAAATCGGCCATTATGGGTTGGGAAGCGGCGAAAGTGAGTAGCTAAAATGGACGACATTATTAGAAAAATAAACGAAGTCGATTGGAAAGGTATTATTACCCAAATACATAAAAATGGATATGCCATTGTTCCTGATTTTTTATCAGATAGGCATTGTGACAACCTTATTGCTATGTACAACAATACCAAGGGGTATCGAAAAAAAATAATTATGGAGCGTTATCGTTTTGGTTTCGGTGAGTATAAATATTTTAATTATCCGCTACCCGATATTGTTCAAGCATTGCGAGAGAACCTGTATCCACAATTGGTTCCTATTGCCAATTGTTGGATGCAGATGTTAAGAATTAACCAGTCATTCCCTGAGTCTTTTGAAAAATTACAAGAAGAGTGTCATTCGAATAATCAATTAAAACCTACCCCATTATTGTTAAAATATGGAATAGGTGGATTTAATACTTTGCATCAAGATTTATATGGGGAAGTCTACTTTCCTCTTCAAGCCGTCTTTATGCTCAATCAGCCAAATATTGATTATACGGGTGGAGAGTTAGTATTGACTCAACAAACACCACTGGCACAATCCAGAGCCATCGTACTTACACCTCAAAAAGGTGACATGGTCATTCTGACTACGCACTTTAAACCTACGAAAGGGGTAAGAGGTTATTATCGGGTCAATATGAAGCATGGTGTGAGTGAAGTGCATGAAGGTCAACGTCATACATTGGGCATTATTTTTCACGACGCGAAAAGTTAATCATACGCGTGATCCTACATAGCGATATAAGCACTGTAGAACTGACGAAACAGATCAAGCACAGAACTATCTGTTTGGGTGGTAATCGAAGACTAAAAATCTATGGAACACTAAAATGTTCCTCAGGGAACCGGATGAAACGAAAAAAACGTGTGTTTTTTTCCTCTGCGGCAGAAGCCAACAGCCAAGGATACAGACCTTGTGCGCATTGTATGAGAAGTGAATATAAGAAATGGATTTATTCAGTCAAATAGAAGACCTTACAACAAATCTCTTGCACAGAGATGGAACGGTAAATTATCATGGTATATTGTTATCTTACGAAAATTCTGACAATTATCTAACCAGCTTGTTAGACAGTATTGAATGGAGGCATGACGAAGCAATTATTTTTGGAAGGCATATTGTGACCAAGAGAAAAGTAGCTTGGTATGGTGAAAGACCTTTTGAATATACCTATTCGAATACGACAAAAACCGCACTACCTTGGACTAATGAGTTACTTTTGTTAAAAGCGATGGTGGAGAAAAAAACGGGAGAGACTTTTAATTCTTGTCTTCTTAATTTATATCATGATGGTAGCGAAGGTATGGCATGGCACAGTGATGGAGAAACGGATTTAAAAAAGAATGGTGCTATTGCTTCCTTGAGCTTTGGTGCAGAGAGAAAGTTTTGTTTTAAGCATAAGATAACCAAAGAAACAGTTTCGATGATATTACAGCATGGTAGTTTACTGATTATGAAAGGTGAAACGCAAACTTACTGGATGCATCGATTGCCCCCCACCAAAAAGACAGATAAACCAAGGGTTAATTTAACATTTAGAACAATTGTTGAAAGTTAATCAACAGTGATAAAGGTAGAGCAAACATCGTTTAAAATTTTTGTAGTAAAAAAGAATAATGGCGACCAAGAGTTAAAATGTCAAATATATGCATTACCATATTTTTTAAATTTTACAACTCTATTCATAACTCACTTCCTCTTCAAATTAACTTTATTACTTACAAGCTCTTCAATCGGCAACAGCCTTGAATCTTCTAAAGCGGCTTGCCGATGACCAAATCCAATATTGTAATCTTTATTCGATGCAAATTCGGAAAATGCATGAATTGATTTTTGACGAATTATCATAACTAAATCCCAACGGTCTTTTGCCGGACCAATCATATATTCTCCACCACTTCCAAGAAAATGTATATCGCCGCCACTTTTTTTGAGCAAGGGTAACGTATGGTCTATATATATCTGGTAGGCTTCCCTTCCTGATATTTTTTCACTCGAAGCAAGTTCCGGGGTAGCTGAGTAATCTGCAACATCTCTAAAGCGTAACAGATTCAACATAAAAAACTCACCCTTAAATTTCCGAGAAGCCAGGTTTCCCCCAGTCCCTTGAGATGGTGATAAATATTCTTCAGTCATAATAATTCCATATTATTGCTTCACACCCATAAATCCACCATCAACATTTATTTCTTCTCCAATAACAAATGATGAATCATTCGAAGCAAGAAAAGTTGCCACTTTTCCAATCTCTGATGGCTTACCCATCCGACCTAAAGGTGTTTTTTCAATGAACATATTTTGAATATGTGGAACTTGTTCCTCAGGAACGCCTACTGTTAATAGAGCTTGAGTATCGATAATTCCAGGGCTAATAGCATTAACACGAATACCTCTTCCTACAAGCTCAGCTGAAAAACTACGAACCAAAGATCCTAATGCAGCTTTGGCTGCGCAGTAAAGTGAGAAACCAGGGGCGCCCATCTCTGATGTAATAGAAGTTATAAAAATGATTGATGCTCCATCATTAAGGTAAGGCAAGGACTTTTGAACGGTAAAATAAGCGCTTTTATAGTTTAAGTCTGTCATTCGATCAAATGCTTCTTCTGTCATTTGATCTAAGGGCGTAAGCGAGCCTTCTCCAACACCACCACCAGCACTTATAACAAGAATGTCAATTTTCCCGAATTTTTCGGACGTTTCTTTAAATAAGTTTTCTAGATCAGTAAAATTGGTAACATCACCTTTGATCCCAATAAAACTAGCACCCAATTCTTTTTGAGAACGATCTAATTTTTCTTGATTACGCCCATGGATTGCACCTTGCGCACCTTCCTTTTCAAATTCCTTAGCAATACCAAATCCTATACCGCTATTTCCACCTGTTATAACTGCAATTTTTCCTTGTAATTTCATATTTTTCTCACTTTGTTGTTAAATTTCTTTATCGCCTTACAAAAAAAGGCAGTAAATTTCTTAATGCTGAGTCACTATAGCTCTATAAAAAATACCATATATTGCTAAAAGTACATTTATTCATGCAGAGCGTACATATTTTTAACTATATACGAATTTTGTGATATTATATTGAAGGAGGACAAAATATGGATAACAAACATACAAAAGACATTCTGGCTGACATTTTAAGGGTTGGAAAGCTTGGCTCACGAATCGTGTGTCGTCCAGAGCTGCCAGCTCCTTGGGGGCTAATATTTACCCCAGAGAATAAAGCTTATTTTCATATAATAAAAAGAGGATCATGTTTTTTTTATCCTGATAAGGAAAAAAGTCCAATAACACTCCACCAAGGCGATGTGTTATTTGTTCCGAAAGTAAACAACTATAGAATTACAAGCTCAAAAGAAGTAATAGGGAAAAACTATATTGATGAAATTATACGAGTAAATAAGCTTTTAAAAAAAGATGATAATAAAACAACTCGAATGATATGTGGATCGTACGAATTAACTTCTAATATGTCTCTTCCATTTTTTCCTTATTACCAAGCTACATACATTTAGCAAATGAAGACATCAATAAATTTCCGGAATTCGTTCAAATTACCCAAATGCTAATCAGAGAGGATTCCACTGAACGCCTTGGTGGTGATCTTATCGTTGCACGAATTATTGATATTTTGTTAGTTCAGATAATCAGATACTGGCTTGAAAACTGTAAAACTGATTCAGTAGGTTGGCTAATGGCGACAGCTCATACAGAAATTGGAAAAGTATTATCTAGCATTCACGAACGTCCAGAAGAAAAATGGACAATAGACAGTTTGGCGAAAGAAGCAAACATTTCCAGAACTAAGCTATTTATTACCTTTACTAAGGAAGTAGGTATTTCCCCTATACAGTATTTAACGAATTGGAGAATAGATCTTTCAAAACAACTATTAACAACGAATGATTTATCTATTTTAGAAATAGCTAACTCTGTAGGCTATGAATCGGAAGCATCATTTGGTCGGGTATTTAAAAAAATTGAAAAAATTCCTCCGGGGAAATTCCGAAATAATTTTAATCAGAGATAATTATCTCCATCATTCGAAAGGTTGCGTTAGAAAGCAATTCTGGTATAAAATTTATGAGTTGATCCGTAATGGCAGTCATTAAACCGGACATTAAACCGGACACCCATGTTTGCATGGGTACCATAATTTAACTACAAACCATCTGTAGTGGCATACTAAATTTGGCCACCGAATTAAAGGTGATATTATATATCATCATTAATAAAGGTAGGTGCATGACTAAACATTTCAAACCTGAGTTTAGACAAGAAGTTGCAGAGCTTGTTGTCGATAAAGGGTATTCAGTTAGAGAAGCCGCTGAAGCCATGAGCGTGGGTAAATCCACGGTCGATGCCTGGGCGAGACAACTACGCAAAGAACGAGGCGGTGAGGCTTCATCTGGCATACCTATATCAGAAGAACAGCGTAAAATAAAAGCTTTAGAACGCGAAGTGCAACAGCTAAAAATGGAGAAAGATATACTAAAAAAGGCTACAGCTCTCTTGATGTCGGACTCCATGAGCGGTTTACGTTAATTGAGGAAATGCAAGAGAGCGATAAAGTTAACGTTTTATGCCGCCTGTTCCACGTTCATCGTAGTAACTATCGATATTGGTTGAAGAATCATACCCAAATAAAAGCCGAAGATATACGTACTGATGCGCAAGTCTAAGCCGCGCATACGTTAAGTGACGGCTCTGCGGGAGCCAGAACGTTAGCAACGTTGGTGTCGAAAGGCAGTTATGACTTAAGCCGTTACCGAGCAACAAAAGCCATGAAGCATTTAGGGGTTGTCAGTTGCCAGCCCCCTAAACATCATTATAAACCGGCAAAAAAAGACCATGTTAATATTAAAAACCACCTTAATCGAGAATTTAGCCCTTTACGGCCCAACCAAGTGTGGTGTGGTGTGGTGATGTTACTTATCTTTGGGTTGGCAATAAGTGGCAATATTTAGCAACGGTTTTAGATTTATATGGACGAAAAATCATTGGCTTTGCATTGTCGAATTCACCCGATAGTGAGCTCACAAAACGTGCCCTATCGAACGCGTTCGAAACACGTGATCGCCCTACTAATGTGATGTTTCATTCAGATCAAAGGTGTCACTATACCAGCCTCTCTTTTAGGCAGTTGATTTGGAAGTATCAAATTAAACAAAGCATGAGTCGCCGAGGTAATTGTTGGGATAATGCACCAATGGAGCGTTTCTTTAGAAGCTTGAAAACTGAGAACATGCCGAAGAATGGATACGAAAACGAGATTGTCGCAGCTAATTCCATCCGAGATTATATTTACAAATATTATAATTTGATAAGACCTCACAGTCATAATTTAGGATTATCACCGAACGAAAAAGAAGCGTATTATTAGGTAACCTTTAATTCAATGGCCAAAAAAGGTTGACCACTACATCCTGATAGCTCTCTGTTAGCTCTGGGTGTCCTGTTAGCTCGCGGTTTAGCTCGGTTAGCTCCTCCTGTTAGCTCTGTTAGCTTTAGCTCTGTGGGTGTCCTGTTAGCTTTGCTGTTAGCTCCGTTTTCAAACGCACCTTTGTCACAGTATTGTTTATCTGGCCAAGAATCAAGCAGAGCAGGAAAGTGCTGCTGAGTAAAAGTATCGAAGAATAAGCGCAAGCATTTTATGGTTATAAGTTGGCTCAAGCGGCTCTTAAGTGAGGCCATTTCCTGTAAAGCGAATAATTAACTAAACGCAAATAGTAAGGCTTTATTTTTCTGTTTCCAAATTATTTTTTCAGGTAATAACCGTGCATTTTTATCTATTTTATAAATTTCTTTTGTACTGTAATATTACGATGGCTGTATACGCGTGGGTGCACAAGCTCAATGTTTACAATTTGCCGCCCTCATTTTATTAACAATACCAAGGAGGTATTGAAATATGGGTTTTTCAATTAAAAAATTATTTTTATTAAGCGGTTTTTTTCTTTTTTCTTCGTTATTATACATATTGCCTACACAAGCACATGAACCTAGACTTATAGGTAATGGTGCTATAAATGTGGTGGTGGGTTGGCGAGCTGAACCTGTGTTCAAAAAAAATATTAATCGCTTTGATTTCATAGTGACTGATGAAGTAGAAGTGGGAACGATAGACTTGGATGTATACGTTCTTTTCCTTGACCAAGACTCAGCTGATGCAAAAGTTATTTCAAGTGCGAAATTAACTGATGAGTTACGTCGTGATCGTGATAACCCTAACCGATTTAATAAATATTTCTTACCGACTAAAGACGGCGCTTATGGTTTTCATATTATAGGTATGGTCGATGGCATAGCAATTGATGAAATATTTATATGTCGCGGGGGTACTCAGAATGTAGATAATCGCTCTTTTGGTTGCGTAGAAGAACTACAAAAATTTCCTAATGGAAGCAAAAAAGACCGTGATAGCCGTATTAATCGCGTTGACCGTGATGACGACGATTAGATAAAGTAAATTGATACATTAAATTAGTCAGTATTATATTTTGTGTCCGCCTCCCATTTTCCAAACACCATTAAGTCCATTGGAAAATGGGAGAGCAGACGTTAATTTTTCTAACGGTTTAAGTGCCTAATAATAAAGTTCAACAGCAAACACTGGCCCGCCCCAAGGACACCCCAGCATGGACATCCATGATAAGTGTTGACAGGGCAGTCCGCATACTCCGCGAAGAAAAACGAGGTACTATACCAAAAAACACACCACCAATATTGAATCGGCTCAACATCGAAAGCAAACTCTGGTTATAACTCACTAAAAACTTTGATAACCTTTTTAAAGGTTTTGTCGGGTCCGTCGAAAAGCTCAAACAAATGTGCGAAAAACTCGGCTATGAACGAACGCCAGGGATAAATGGCTGTAAGCAGTACCTTCCTACCTGACAAAAATGTAATCCCTACACGAAATCACTCCTATCAGCCTACGCTGAGAAGCACGCTTGTGCATGACTCTTGATATCGTGCTTTGTAGTACCACCCCACTCGAAATATTCACGATTCAGTCAGAATTTCTCTGAAAGAGAATAACGTCATCATAAAATGTGATCTAACGGCCACCGTAAATGATGCGGCAGTGCAGGGAAAGTTCATACTCTTATCTGGGGAGATCTGCTTAACGAGCGATCGGCCACTAACCAGTGAGGCCCTGGTTTATAAGTGCCTTGGCTCCTTTGAATCCATCGACAAAGGAGAGCGAACGAGATGAAAACCGATAGCGCGTTGTTGGGCAACCAGCAACGTGATTAAGTGCTTATCCGGACACCCAGCTTATCCGGACACCCAGTGCTTATCCGGACACCCAGTTTACGTATTGACAAGCTAAGTGCGCATGTTCATTATTCTTAACTCAAGGAATCCCACGGGTTAAAGGAGTTAACCATGCCCAAACCCCGCTCGCTATGCCAAAGTCTCTCACGAGGCTACACCCCAACTACCATGTGCTTCTCGTTGCGTACCCAAAACACTTCGTGGGGCAGGCACTCCGCCAGGCCTTTCTTTGTGGCACTGACCAAACATCAAGCAATAGTTACGGACATCGGTGTCAGTGGGTTGAATAGAAATTACTAGAATTGGCCAGTATCTTTGCAGCAGATATTTGCGCCTATGCCATTATGTTTAGTCACTTTCAAGCAGTGTTTCATATTGATCGTGAAAAGGCCGAAAACTGGAGTCAATCAGATGTTATCAATCAATGGCATCAGTTGTTTTCAGGCACCTTCAAAGGTTACTTTTATCTCACTTCCCTACCTTGCGCAAAGGATCCTTAGCGAAACAAAGGGCAGATGTTCGTGGTAACGCCTTAGAAGACCCGCTGTCGGTTACCGGCAACGAAAGGACAATTTTTCGCTCTAGTCTTTTATTCTTAAATATTTGGTAAGAATGCCCGTCAATCGTTGTTCACAATTATTTTTAGTGAAATCTGTGCAAGTTTATTTATTTCATCTTGATCAAGCTTACTAGCAAACTGCGTAGTAATGACTGACTTATATATCGGCCACATTTTTTTTAACAAAGAACGCCCAGATTTAGTGATGTGAATAACGTGCCCTCTTTTGTCTTCACGGCAATGTAGGCGTTCGACATAGCCTTCATTTTCCATACGATCAATCAAACGTGACATATTGTATTGCGTAAGCAGCATACTCTTTTGAAGCTCGAATGGCCGTAACCCATCAGTCCTATGTTCACGCAATTCTAACAGTGCATCGTACCAAGAAAGGGGGGGCAATTTGTTTGCTTTAAGCTCAATTTCAACCCTGTTTAACAGGCTTTGGGATGAGCGCAGAAATCTCGCCCATGCGGTAATAGCGTTTTCTGATAACACTTCATTTAATGATTTATCCATATTATCAATATAGCATGTAGATGCAATTACATCAAAGTTGACAGTTAATGCATTTGCATGTAATCTACATGCAAATGCATCTAGGAGACAACTATGTTAATTGAAGATAAATACTCGCCGGTAGCTATTGCTGCTCTGCGTATTGCACTTGGAACGATGTTTATTGCGCATTCCTTATATTTAAAATACTTTGTTTTTACCTTACAGGGAAATGCTCAATTTTTTGAATCAGTCGGTTTGCCATCGTCTTTTTCCTATTTTATTTTCGGTATTGAGGTTATAGGAGGAATAATGCTTGTTCTGGGTTTGCAGGCACGCTGGGTGGCACTAGCGTTGTCTCCTGTGCTCGCGGGTGCAACATGGGCGCATTGGGGGAATGGGTGGATGTTTGGCTATGAGAACGGTGGCTGGGAATATCCGCTATACCTAACCCTGTTGGCGTTATGTCAATTCGCCCTTGGTGATGGTCGTTATGCACTCAGCCCTTCAAAGGGTTTCACCCCTGCCAGAGTGAATTAGCCATGACCGCATCATTCACCCTTGTCAGCCATCAATTGTGTCCCTATGTCCAGAGAGTTGCCATTTCTCTTATTGAAAAAAAAGTGGCTTTCCATAGGGTATATGTTGATCTCAGCAACATACCTGATTGGTTTACTGCATTGTCGCCATTGGGCAAAGTGCCGGTGCTAAACGTTGATACTGGCAGTGAACAGGTTCCGTTATTTGAGTCAAATGCCATTCTTGAGTATCTCGAAGATACCCTAACGCCACCACTACATCCTCTCGATGCATTGAAACGCGCAGAGCATCGCTCTTGGATCGAATATGGATCATCAGTTTTAGATGATATAGGGGGGCTTTATTCAGCATCAAATGCGGAGATATTTGATGCAAAAGTGGTCGTACTTAAACATAAATTTCAGAGGCTTGAATCCAGATTAAGCGAAGGAAATTATTTTGATGGTGATCATTTTTCATTGGTGGATACTGTATTTTCACCTGTTTTCCGCTACTTCGATGTCTTTGACCAAATAGATGAATTTGGTATTCTTAAAAGCCACTCTAAAGTCTTGAATTGGCGCAGAGCATTATCTGAACGTGAGTCTACTAAAACAGCAGTTACCGAAGATTACGAAACGCTACTTTTCAACTTCCTAAAGAGTAAAAACTCGCACCTATCTAAACTAATTGGCTGATTGCAAACACCAAAACACAAGATCAACACCGAGTTTGCCCTGCCCTCATAGGGCGAGGCTTTTCGTAAAAATTATTATACTTTTCATATCGGTGCCCTTATCCATAGGCATGGCTTGAGCATTTTTGCCCTTATGATAGTTTATTCACTAGACATGTCCCGTTGCCATCAGGGATTATCCATTGACCTTCAATTGTATCGCCATCAGAAATACTGAGTAAATTTTCCCCTCCTAATTGACAGCCTTGAGACCAATTTGAATCAGCCTCGTAAATCATAGAGATTGCTTGAGTACCCTTTGGAAATGTGAATGGTTTTGAGGCTCCAAGTGCTTCTATCTTTACTGCTTCAGTCCAAATAACAGGATCTGCATTTAGATCCGACGTATAGTTAAATTTTATTACTCTTCCTGATGGAGGATTAGTAATACTATTTGTCAACGTGACCGAAACAGCTTCTGGTAATTCAGAGGGTTTGGGATTAACAGTCCCTGTAATGACAACATTCGAAACAGTGATCTTACAATCTGTCGCCGTTGTCCCCATTGCCGTATCCAATACAAAAAAGTAACCATCCCTACTTGTGAGCGTTGCTTTTCCTACGTTTGAATTGTTCGAGTTGGTAACCTGTACATCGACTTCATTCGTGCCTGAGTGAGTAAAGGTTGCTACAATTGAGCCAGTCCATGCTTCTGAGCCATTGAATATCTCAACCTCAGTAGCTTCTAGAGCCCCTGCAAAGTTCGTGTTTAGCCCTCCACTGCAAGGGCCGTATTTACTTTCAATAAAGTCTACCTCCTGTGTTATTACCCAAGGTTTGTTGTATATCCAAAAGGCAAGCCAGGCTGTGCCGGTTTCTGCCTCGTGACAGGAATTGCAGATATCAAAGTCGAAACTTATCTGTGTAACTCCACCCTCTCCGAGATTGAATGTACACTTGTCTGCAGTACTAACCGTTCTGCAATCAGTACCTGCAACCATGCTTATGCTGTCGTCCGTGAATGAGAAGTAAGACTTCCAGTCTGTGTTGCATACTCCTCCTTTTTGTATGCATCCTTCTGAGCCGTTATCGTGACAAGGAGATACCGTAAATAATTCGCCAAATGGTTTCTGAAGACTCCATTTTGCATCTACGTTCTTAGAAACGAACACGGTAGGGCCTGCTGGCCCGCCAGATCCATTGTCTAGCAAATAATTATTGTCCTCCATGAGGTAGAGTTGGGACTTCTCGCTGTCGTATCCCCATCCTTGTAAATAGCTGCTCGCTCCTTTTAGCGCCAAGGTAGCTAGGCTCCCGTTCTGTAGTGAATCATTCGACACACTCAAACAGAGTTCGGGGGAAGAGGACTCCAATACAAGGTAGCCATCATCCGTAAAATGCCATCGCTGAAAACCACCTGAATTTTGATTCAAAACCGCAACAGGTGTATTAGCCGTTGACGTTGATGCCGTAACGACGCCACCACCTATAGATTTTATGTAGACATAACTCATATAACTCTCCTTTGACTAAACGGCATTAAGGACATTAATGTCTCTCGTGCAAAAAGTATTTTAGTTTCCTGTGGATCTGTCATTTCATTGGTCTAACGCCCAATTAACTCATACCACATTTTTTGCGCCTATCTGATTTAACGATTTGTAATGTTGTACCCAGTGCTGTATCCAATGTTCTACCTCCCGCTAATCAGCTTATTACTCACTGGCAGGAAGGCTATCCAGGTCGTCAAGGGGGAGTTCAAGATTCCGCAGCCTTAACAGCGGCATCTTGTGTACGCTGGTTCCCAATGTTGAGAAGATGGAAAGGTCAAAATCGAAGCCACCGTTTCGCTCGCCTTTATCATTCGGGCCGTAATTCGGTTTTTGGTCGTCAAACCATGTCGTAACTGCTTTTGTCAATGACGCTGAGAAGGTTTCGATTCCCGCTTCGGTGGTGGCAGTATCGGCAAAGGTTCTTAGGAGCATAGGCTGGGTCACGATAATCTGCTCCGTTTTCGTTCCCCCTTGCATTAGCGCATAGGAGTAGGTTCCTTCGATGGTGACGACCTGATTCTTATCATCTGCCTGCAAATAAAGATCGGTGAAGAACCTGACTAACGTATCGTGAAGATTTTCTTTAGGCGGAGGTGGCGCACTTTGCTGCTCTGGATTGTAGATTTCAATACTGCCGGAGTAATCAATAAGTGGAACCAATAGGTTGGCAAATTTCGCCAGCTGTGAGGTGTATACGAACTTGTCGTCAGCTAATTCTGTGCCGAAAAATTCGTTTCGTTTCACATAGGCGGCAGACCAGGCATTCTGGTATTCGAAGATATTTAGGTTGTCGACTGAAAGCTCACGGGTGGTCATTGCTTCGCCTTGTTCTGGGGCAAGGTAGACCGTCTCCCCTGCTACGCTGGTGGTAAACCAGTATGAGTTTTTCTCTTCCGCCAGCACTGTTGTATAACCGGTCATATGCATTACTGGCAGCGGTAGATCCGGATACAGTATTTTTGTTTCGTCGGGATTGACGGACACAAGAAAACGATCACTGTATGTCGGATCACTACCCTGCTGGATAATGTAATAATTACCGGCTTCCGTAATATCTGCACCACCGGAAGGTACCCAGGCTGGGAAATAGTTCACCGCGTTGGTCATTAATGTGAGAATTGTTTCCAGGGCCCCTTTTGCCTGAATAAAGGTTTCGTCGGTCAGGGGCGTTTGCAAGGTGACATTCTTCAGATAGTTGTTAAAACCATTGTCCAAATTCTTTTGTATCGTGGTGAATTGTGCCAAGACTTCGAAAAGCTTTTTGGAATTATCAACGGCAAACATTTTGACATTATCGGCGTCGATATTCACCTGGATGAGGGTATGAATCGTATCCTGCATCGTGGTGGAACGAACATAGCTGTAACTATAATTCCAGAGCAGTACTTCTGACAATGTCGGATCAGCCGGTAGATTCTGCTGCTGATTCTGCGTTGTCATTGAAGGCGCTGACGGGAAGGCTCGAAGCGGTACCGGAATAGAGGTAACACCCAATTCCTTAAAGAGTGGCGAACTATCGCTATTTTCCGTTATATCTGGCGGCAACAGAAAAGAAAGCCAGGAGCTTGCCTGGTAATCGGCGATACCGGTAACCGGTCCAATGTCATGTTCCAGGTTCGTTGCCACGTAATCGAGATCGAAGGTAGCAACGGCACTATCGCCGGGATTTTTTGCATAAAACAGGAAGGTCAGGTCGCTTTTATCTGGGCTTGTATCCAGATTGACTTTGGCGGTGGAGAAGGAATAGTTATTGCCTGCATCGTCGGTGGCGGTGTCACCACTCCTGGATGAAATCATTGGGGTTCCGTACATCCGAGGGGGAATCAAGGCATCCGCTCCGGTAAATGTCGCGGTAACCTCCATGGGATAAGAAACAATGGTGGTTACATCGTATGCATCTGCCAGGTTAATCAGCATTTGCTGACGCAACCGTTCTGCTGCCGATGCGGGGTTGGATTCGTGCTGATCTGCGAGTACCGGCGCGGTGCGCGAGGTCGCATATACCGTGGCAAGATCCTCTTTTGCCTGCAAGATATCTGGCAGCAAAGTGCTCTTGGCCAAATGATCCACCAAAAAAGCCTGGGAGATCAAATCGGCAGAGAGCAGATTGTCGATGGTGGAGAAAAACGAATTCATCCAAACATCCATATCGATGTTTTGGTAGGTATTGCTGCTCGATTTTGACGAATCAATGGTACCGGTGGAAGAGTCCCATGGATGGATACCCACGGTTTCCGACTGCAAGGACGTCGCCATGGGGGTTGGTGCAAAGAATACCGGGGCGCCATTTTTCCCAAAGTATATTCCTTGTGTATTGCTCAAACCCATTCGCACCACCCAGAGCGGTTTTTCAGAACCGGAGGCCGAAGCAGCAGAGGTGTAACGATCATAGCCAGAGGCAAGCTTTAAGATATGCGAGCCATCAACGGTAAAGGTGTTTTCAAAATCAGCCGCAAATGCATCAAGTGCATAAGTGGGGATAGCATCAGCGGCATCGCTACTGCTAGTCTGTTTTGCAACATAGGGGTTCAGCGTGGTGACAGATCGGTAGACGGGAATGTCATCGGCAAAAGCCGGTGCAACATACGCATAGTTTCGCAAAATCTCGAAGGCGACGTTGAGCTCGAACAGTTCATTATCATTTAGGTCACCGGAAGCTATGGCTTCGGTAATGCACCAGTAGGTCCAGTCCCCATCAGTCCCTGCGACAGCAGTAATAATATCCGTGCAGCTCTCTCCGGCGGTAGGGGCATACTCTTTTCCTTCTGCTCTGGCTTGCAGATACAGGTAGATGTCAGTCACCGCCTGTTGCAGCATGGCGACATCGCTGCTGCCCAGATGGCCGGGGGCATCGGCCAGTAGCGAAGTTTGTAGTGAAAAGTTCACCGCAAATTCCCCTTGACCGGCTAGGGAGGGTTGGCATATCTGGTAGTAGATTGTTTTGTACGTTTCCAGATCTTTTTTCGCTTGATCCTGCCATGGTTTTGTTGGGTCACTTGGGTCCGCTGTATACAGGGAAGTATCAAAATGGAGCACCAGTGCCAACGTCGGCACATCAGCTATCGTCTTGAACAGGTACTGCGGCACGATACTTGGCCACCCCGATAATGGCACAAGCGCGTCGGTGTATCCGAGCAGCGCCGGGGGAGAATTTTTAGGGCCCGTTGGATAGAGCGCCGGATCAGAGATCGGCGTAATGGTCTCGTTGCCATACAAATCCCGCCAGACAAATTCTATCTGTGCAATTCGGTTCAGCACCGAGTACGGGTCGCCTGCTGCCGGAGGGGGTGATCCGAACTGCGAAATAGCCGGGCCGTTTAAGACACTATACGCTGGAACCGATTTTGCGTATTGCCAGGTGTTTTCATAATCTTCATCCAATTGTGGTTTGATCTTTTCATGAACACTGTCCGCATCGTCTTGAACCTGCGGACCGACCGGTATGCCCCAATTAGTATCCGGGAAAGAATCGTTATGTAGCTGATTGCCACCAAACCGATACGAAAGAAGGTTATATACCTGCTGTAGATAGGTTTGGGAATAATCAGGAGAACCGAGTGGCGGAAGTTCGCCAGGATTTGGGCGGGTCAACTCCAAGGCTAGACACCCTGCCGGGGTTGTCGTGTTGACGTTCGTAAAGAGAACGTCAACGGTGGTGCTTATGGCGGTAAACAATCCTTTTGTTGTCTGGTTATCGCTGGCAACCTTGGGCAGTTCTGCGCCGTAGTATGCAACAATTGTTGCCAACGTATCCCCCGCCTTTCCGCTAGAGACTAAATAGCTCACCTGCGGAATACGCAAGGCTGTCCAGACGGGAATGGCCATTGAAAAGTCGATGCCTCGACCCGCATTTGCCGCTTCCAGATCCGTGAGGGTTGTTCCGTAGTAGGCAGCGATTTCAATGGCATCACCTTTTGGCCCGGTGCTGCCGACCTGATAAATCAGCTCGTTTAACGCGATTGTTGTTGTGGGTGCTAACGGCAGTGCATTAAGAAGTTCAGCGGTCTCCCCTACCAACAGACTCAAGCGCAATGCAATCGCGGCCAGTGAATCGTCCTCAGTAATGGAAACATCAACCGGCAGAGATTCTGCTTCACCAAACAACGATTCAGAACTCGGATTAATGTTCTGACCGGTGATGACAACATTCATGTAATCGTACAGGGTATCTGGTTGGATCGTTGTGCCTGTATTAGTGCCGGGGTTAGCGTAGGTAATGAGAAGCCCAAGGGTTGCCTCCCCGTTCTCGTTGAAAATAAGGTCTGGGAATCCGGCCTGTTTCTCCTTGTTCTCGTAATAAAGATAGAATCCACCAGAGCGAGTGATGCTGCATTCCCACAGCATTTTTATAAAATTGTATGGGGTGTTCAGTAATCCTTCTGGCTGAACCGCTTCCGGTGCAGCGGCAAGGGTAACAAAGCTAAGTCCAGCCGGATTGGTGTAGGTGGAAAGATTCCCCTGGGTGATGAAGGTAGCGACATCTGATTGTGGGTCGGACACCATCCCTGAGTCGGCACCGGAAGATGCATTCGGCGGATAGAGCAAGGTCATATTCTGCACTGGAGTATCCGTTTTACTGCTTATCGCCAGGAGCCGTTCTAATATCATCACGCCAGTTTCATCAGCACCGCTTAACTCATAGGTATAGGCGTTACTGCCATTTGAAATCACCTTGATGGTGACGTTTACCAACGAACCGAATCCGTAATAACTTGCATCGGAAACTATCCGCTGGCCGGTAGAAGGATCGACGCTGCCTATTTTCAACGCAAGCTTCGGGTTCGGCAGGCCGTAGGTTGTCTTCGGCAGATAATCAAGCAGACCGCTGGAAAACGGCCAGAGATATGGGGCAGGCGCTTTTTCATTAGCCGGAGGGGTACCGTATGGCAAGGATACCGCACCATCGGCCTGCCACAGAATCGTCTGGGAAAAGTCGTACTGCACTGGCTGTTCGTTCCGCATCGGCGCAATGCCTAAGAACTCGATGCCCGGCTGCACACCCTCCGTCTGCGCTTCCGTCAGCACGGCATTCATCGTATCAATCATATCCGTAGAAAAGGTAACGGTAGCGCCCGAACCGATACCGTTTTTAAGCCACGCAGGCGCATTGTCGGTCGCGACCATGGTCACCCCGTCTCCGGCGGTCAACGTGGGAAGGTCAAACTGCTGACCGGTAACCGAATACATAGAACAATCCACGCCACCGGCGCAAGGCACGTCATTCGGATCGTTAAAGGTAAGGCCGGTATTGCTTCCGACCGGTAGCCGCATTCCATATACCAGGAACCGGCTCACCATACCGGATAGTTGATCAAGGCTATTGCAATTCGTAATTTCAGTGGTAGTAGCAGAAACACTCAGGCAGAGCATATGCGGTAAATCAATATAGTTCGGTGCAGCTGCCGTGGTGTAAAACAAGGGAGATATCGTCTGGTTTGCAAGTGTATTGGCAATATCAGACGGGCTTGTTGCATACCGGTTTGCGATTAATGCAAAGGTATCAGTATTGCCAGTGGCAGTGGTATAGGTTACTACAGGAAGAGGCATCACCGTCCGATTGGTCAGCAGCCCGGCCAGGCTGGCGGTGGCTGCGGCAAATTCGGCATCCGACCATCCGCTTGCAGCCATGAGCGACTGGAACGTCGAGTTACTCGCGGTGATTATTGTTGCGTTAGTCGTTGCGTTGCTCGTTGTGTTAGTAATGGTCACGCCACCGTTAATCAGGTACTGAGTCGTACTGTTTATCGCAATCAGCGCCTCAACCGTGAACGCGGAATCGTATTGATCCACCACCGATTGCAGAAGCGTTGAACTGGCAACCTGGGTTGTCAGTCCAGTGATGGAAATAGCCAACCCGCCGGTCAAGGGTGCGTCTTTATTGGCTTCTGCTATCACCTCGCCGGTGAGGTCGTTTTTATCAACGCCGGAAGGATCAACCATCCCGTTGGACCAGGTGACAATACCGGCCAGAGAATTCGCGTTGATATCGTTTAGCTGATACTTGTATTGGGTCATGGCATCTAAGCCATACTGGATTAACTGACTGCTCATCATGACAAAAAAGTCTTGGAATACCAGTCCGGCAGCCGAAAGCGTGAACGACTGATCTTCATTAATACTCATTTTTCTGGCGGCAGTTCCTTCACCCATCAGGTCATTCTCTACCTGTATTTGAAGGTCTTTGAAAAATGCATTCATCGTCTCGATGTAAGTATCGTCACAAGTGGTGAACGTAGATAACGTGCGTGTCTTGCCGCCCGGTACGGTGATAGTGACTTCCGGTGGAACCGGGAATACCGCAGCCGTTATTTCCGATGGGCTTGTCGGGTCCGCAGGCGTAATGGTGACCGCGACATGATCGTTCAGGAACGAATCAATTTGCGCGACACTCAAGGGAGTTAATACATTTTCGTCCGTCAATTCGTGGTAGATATCGAGAAGATCAGTATAGGTAATAACCGTATCGGAAATATTCTCCCGAGTGACGGTTTCTGGGTGATATGAAGTGACCAACCAGTTAAACAGTTCGTAGCAGAGATTGTCGAAAGAATCATTCCCCGTGTCGATATAAAACAGGTTATCAATTTTGCTTGTCTGATCCGCCAGTGCACCGGAGGTGGTGGCATTTGCCACGGTTTGTGCCGGGCCATAATAAATCGTGAGCGGCGGTTTATCTTCCTCAGCCGTATGAGCAAGGGTCGTCATCACCAGGCGCTTCCGACTCTGCGGAAGGTAGGCTGTGCGGAGGACATGGAGATTTTTACGCCCGGCAATCAGCGCGGCATTCCCGGAACTGCACAGCTTCCAGGGAGCGTTGGCACTATTGTCGGTACCGATAACCAGGGTCTCCTTCACCGTCGCAGAGAAGGAAAGATGAATCTTGATGGAGAAAAACCCGAGATTGATCTTTACCGTAAGCCTTATCTCGACAGATGCCACAATGGCAATGGGCATCGACCCGTAGGACTGGTACGACGCCTGTACATACACCTTCACCACCACCTCGAAATCGGCACTGATAATAGCGAAGCTGACGGTGCCGTAGAGCCGACCAATGACCCCAATCGTTCCTTTGACCATGAAGAAGTCAGACGCTTCTTGGGCGGTGTCAAAGGGATTGAAGGCGGCATATACCCCTTCGATAATGCCGAACACCGTTATCGAAAACCCAGCCTGCATGATCCCGATATTGATATCTTTTCCGAGGCCAACCTGAATACCAAGTCCTAGGGTGATAACAGGATTAAAAGTACCGCAGTCGCTTGCGGGAACGATAGAGGTGGTCGCAGAACTGAGCTTGCCGAAATAGACCCCGCCAGAACCGATCAGCGGTAATGGCCCAGCCTGAATTTGTACTGAGAATGAAACGGTAAAATCGTTGTTATACGGGAAGCCAATATCGACAAGGAAATCACCATTGGTAAACACCTGCACTCCGAAATTCGGAATGGTGATTCCGCATACGCCAAACTGTAGCTGCCGAACGGAATTGGGTAATGTCAGTTTCGCCTGATACATCCCAATGGAATCGGAAACCTTTTTATACATAATCTCAAACGAAAGACCGGCTAAGACTTTGGCGACCGGCCCGTCCAGGGCAAACCGAAGCGCGTACAGGTTTGGGTCGTTAAAGATAATAGAGAGGTCTAACAGATAACCGGCTTTGCTCGGTTCAGGAGCGGCAAGTTCCTTACCAGTGCTTTGGCTCGTGTTGGTATCGCCGCCAAACTTAAGCACACCAAAGTTCATCCCCACAAGCCAATTGCTTTTCGGATCAAACTCCGGCTGCCCTTTACTCGGGTTAGCTGAAACCGGAATTGTGCTGTCATCCTTTGGTGGTTCTAAAGAACGCATGGCGTTAATCGCGTCTTCCACCGATGTAAACGATTCATAGCCTGCCACGGTGACATGCTGGCCTAATGCTAAGAGACGGATATCCAGGTATTTGTTGCCGGTTCCTGGCTGGGTCGGTGCGCTGTTCGGATCGGTCGCATCCCAACTCGGGATAGCTTCGCCATTGATGAATTTACCATCCAGCTCCACTATGACTTCATACTTGCTTGCATCCGTTTCTTTCGGCTGGTAGGTGAAATTAATATAACTTAACGTAAAAAAACCAAAACTGAGGTCAGCTGGATATTTAACAGTAATGGTGTCCCGCTTTGCCTTGTCGTCCGGAATGGTGATAACGATCTCAAGATTATTCAGCGGAATACTGTTTAAAATATCCCAGGGAGCCGACAACGACCTGGGGCCTCCGGGTATAGCCCAAGAGAGCAGCAGTGCAACGATGTCGCCCACAGAAACATTGCCAAATATTATGGTGATGGTCGCCTGTTTTTTTACATCATCGCGGATATATTCCCCCGTGAGATATTCGGAGAGAGAGAGGAAATAGCGATAATTACTGTTATCTTTCATATCGACGGTTAAGGTCCAATCGATATTCATGAAATGATAGGAAGCCATCATTCGGTAGGCGGGTTTTTGCTCAGGCTCGGCGAGAGCAGAATCAGTCAACGACTCAGTCAGCACCTCAGACAGCAACGGTGATGGCAGCGCTAAAAACTTTGCGGTGGGTAACGCAGCGTTCGATGATTTTATACCAGACCCGGCCGGAATCACCCCGTCGGAATACACCCCAAGAAAACCGCTAACATCCCCAATGTCAAATGGCAGCGTCATAACGGCACCGACTTCGAAATTATAGGTTCCAGCACTAGAAATTTCGACATTCAGCTGATTGATAACCAGATTAAAACTCTCTGCCGGAATCGTAAATACGCCTTTGCTAAAGGTATATAACAGCGCCGTTAGAGAAATAGTGCCTTCAGATAGCCATCCACGATAGGTCCAGTCAGTACTGCCAATGGGTGTGTTTGCCATAATCGAAAGCTGAAAGGTGCCTTCGGCATCATCTTCACCCACCTGAATTACACCGCCAAAAGAACAGCCGTTATTTTCACCCTCTCGTTGCAAGGACATGGACAGTTCTTTGATAACCAACGGAATAGTAAATAAGGTTGTTTCAACCGTGATATTCCAGTCGGCATTAAAGGTACCTGAAAAATTGTAGCTATTATTGGGGGTATCCGCAGAAAAAGTCAGCGTTTTAAAACCGCCCTTTATGCCAGTGGTGATTTGCGAAGGAAGTATGATGTGTAAAATATCATCAACCGTAAGTAACGCTCCGTTTTCATCAAGAACACCCTGGATTTTGAAATCAGGCAAGGAACCACTGAGGGTCATGGTGGGTGAAGCATCATCCGTTGCCGTATCGTTTGGCGGAAAAACA
This sequence comes from Ectothiorhodospiraceae bacterium, assembly GCA_002401775.2. Lineage (GTDB taxonomy): Bacteria > Pseudomonadota > Gammaproteobacteria > SZUA-152 > SZUA-152 > SZUA-152. The sequence goes on along the minus strand of NVUB02000225.1, from coordinate 15,968 downwards.
ACTTTGCCGGAAAAATCAAACATTGTTTTCCGCACATGCACAGGATCAATAACAACAAAATTAAAGGTAAGCGCTCCCACTTGAGGAAATCCGGGGAGAAATGGAAAAAGGGTAAAAAGTTCGTTGGGGTCATTCTGGGTAATAATAAAGAAAAAACTATCTAACGTTGAATTGCTGCTGTTGTAGGTAAGATTGGCAGAAGAGACGCCAATGGAGGTAATCGTATTTAATGGCGGTGGCACGCTGTTTGCGAGGTTGATGCCGCCTGCCAACTGAATAACATTCGATATACCGACGGGTTCGTCAAAAATACCTTGCAAAACCCAAGTGTCGCCATCAATGGGGAGCTGCATCCCCAAAAAAAGTTCGGGTAAACAGGAAGCCGAACCACCAAGAACCCCATTGGGTTGAACCGTTCCATTACTCGCATTGACATTAAATCCAGGGTTACTTATTCCGAACCATTCAATGCCCGAAAGATTCCATTGGATAACGGTTCTGAAATCACCAACGGAAAAAATAGCGCCAACGTCCTCTGTAAACGTTATTGAGGCATTTAACGGCTTACCATCTGCTGTACCGAATGACAACGTTGTTCCCGTTAAAACAAAAGAGCTGATCGATGGGTCAGCCGATGCCGGGTCTAAAACAGGCGCATCAACCTGTAGTGATTGACTCTGGGTTATACCCAAATAAAAGTCAGCAATACCACCCTCATTTAAAATACCAGGAACCAGGCCAACCATACCGGAGGCAAGCTCTTTGTTAATGGCCTGATACAATTCATATAAAGTCATAATCTTCCTTAATTACCCGCAAACCTTAACAACAGGCGCGTCTTTTGGTTATGATTTTTAAGTGAGGTACGATAGTGCTAGGACTGCATTGCCCGTACTTACCCTACACGTCATTAATCGGAATCATCTGGTTAATGGCAATCTGATTCAGATAAGAAAGCCCAAGCATAAATCTGTCATTATTAGCATCGTGAAAGTAGGCATGGTTTTGTGCATAGTAGGTTCGAAGGCTAGCGTTATCAGAAAAATAAAAGTGATTCACATAGTCCGTGGTGAGCGTTATATTTGGTACAAAATTTGCCGCTGAAACCATTGTTTGATTGAGCGCTGAGGTAATGCCATCTGCCGCTGTCAAACTCTCCATTGCAGATTGTGTGTAGCTGTTATAGCGGGTTAAATACCAGCTTTGTGGGTATCGAGCATTCGCTTCATAATCCTGACCATATTTGTTTCTCATTCTTAGATAACAGCCCCCCTGATTCAGCACAAGATTATTGGAGTTAGCACCTTCGAAAACATTGGGATAGTTCGCTCGGCTCATCAAATAACTGAAAATAAGTGGCGGCAGAGAACCAAGTTCTAAAAACAGAACCGCTGGCCTGGCAGTTAACACAGGATTAATCAAATCAGTAAGTGCGGTATTCAAGCCTGCAACCGTGACCGGAGCGGTGACACCTCGTTGAACAGTAGAAAGGAAGTTTACGCCAGGATCTGCGTTGCGTGCATTCAGCCAATCACGGCGAGACTGCCATCCTGCCGTTTGCATATCCCTGGTACCCTGCGAGTAAACAGTGTTAGCCGTAGTCGCGTCGAGTACTCTTTGCAGCTCGGCCAAGTCCGCACCTTCCGGAGGATGATTCACATTCGCTCTGGCGGCAGTCTCTTCTGCATCAGCAGTCTCGTACATATCCTGAGCCATTTGCTCATCAGAAGTGCGGTCACCCTGACATATTCTCAAACTGGCGTTATATTCAACATCGGAAAGGTCGTTATTCATACTAACAACGACAACAGGAACATGAGCTGGATCAAGAAAACTACCGCCCAATGCTGTCGAAACCACCGTCGGAAGAAGGCTCTCCGGTTGCATGCCCATCTGATTAGGCGCTTTTTTAATACCATATACAGGCATTAAACGAAGTGCATCTGCATTATCATTCATAAACTCAAGTAACGCCTGAATCAGTAGTGCATGGTAACGACTGCTTGCCGAAATTTCATCACTGGTCGTATAGTAAATCCAATCCGCTACCGTTGGGGTCCAATATTCCTCTGGCGTATACCATGCTCGATAATTAAACCCCAGACCCAGGGCCGTGACGGTGGTTAAATCATAAGCAGGGATTGCACGATTAGCTCCGCCATTTTGAACCAGTTGTACACCTGGCCGTTGATAAGTCTGCAATTGAAGAAATAAATTTACTTTAAAATTGATCGCAAACCAGTTTGGGGCATCTCTTCCACCGGCAGGGTCAGCGCCAGCGGTAAAACCGTAGTTGATCTGACCGATGGCAGCATTGCCAAATAAGGCTTCAACAGTCATAAATCGAACGGTAACACCGTTATACATAATATTCTGTGGATCAGCCGGATTAAGCCCCGGTAACAACAGCGCTAATTTTCTAAGCGTCTCGTCCGCACGTTCTTCTGGATACGCCATGGTGGCGGTTTTTCCTACCCCCTGAAATCCGAAATAATCAATCAACCGTTTCATCAATAGTACGCTGCCGGACTGATGACCAAAGTTAATAGAGTTATCAACAAAAATACGGACTTCAGGCGCAGCTGCCATGCGTGCTTGAATTTGAGTAACCGCTGTCGCTGTTGTCGTCGTCCATACTTTTGGTGAAGTACCGATAATGTTTGAAATAAATTCGAGAGCCACTAATCCCCGCCTCCTGTCGTAAGCGTTTTTTGCGTAACGTCGCTGGGCGGTGTGGGTGCAACGTTGTAAACCGCATACCATCCAAGTTCGCTGACTTTTGATGCGCTCCCCTGAGGCCCGCCAAAGAGATAAAATGATGTACGACCATTCAACGGTGGTATCTGTATCAGCCCAAGAAATTTAAGGGCGATGTCATACAACATCATCATGTAGGCTTGCTGATCATTGATGTAGGAAAGCTTCATCTCGCCGATGGTCAGTTTGAGCACTCCCTGTAGAGAAAGCAGTTTGGCACTGCCCCCAGAACCAGGAAGTTTTAAACCCAGATACACTTTATAAGACGGATCATCACCATCAGTTTCCGACACTGCCGACGGAGACCAGCAAAGGGCCATAGATGAGACGAAGCCCGCAGAAGAGGCCAACGCTCCCGGTGACCCCATGTTCAAAGAACAGTCCAAGGCATACCAAGTACCGACAGTGCCGGTAATTTTTGCATCAGACTGAAGCCGCAGAAAACCTTTTGAGTCTGGGCTACTATCGACAGAACCACTGATTAATCCCTTAATATCCAGTGCAAAGTTCGGGTAGAGGCTATTCTCTCGGGTATCGCTCTCCTGAACATCAAACGTGATGCTTGCGGTATCGAAAAGCATCGACGTAATGAGATTGGTGTCAGAAGATGACGTCATTCGAATAAACACATTAGTAAAAGCTAGCCCTTTCGGGTCGGTAACTGAAGCACTACCTTCACTGCCAAAAGAGAACATATCCATATCTTTGATTTTTTTGAAATCAAATTTCCCCGTGAGACTAAAAAGAGAAATAACATCACCGCCATCACTTCCATCCGCCACGGTATTAAACTGACCTTCAGTAAAGTTAAGCACATTGAACATGGAAGAATCAAAACCGTAGGCATTGTTACCGTTAGTCTCAAATACATAGACCGACTTTCCGTTCTGGTTCTGATAGGTACCATCAATAATCATGGAGTTATAGGTGTCAGTCTGATCATTCAAGGAACTAACAACTTCACTGTACAACTGGTTGCAGGTAAGCTGTGTTTTACTTCCGAACTTTGCGACCGCAGAGTTTACAAACAGCGATTGCAAATAAAGAACCTTGAAATCATAAGTCGTAGCAGGACGAGGAGGTACGGGCTGATTCACGCCCTTCCCGGCTGCCAATTGATTTTCATAATCAGTGTCAAGATAATTGATCAAGCCAAAAAGAGAACTGTTTTTTGAAAGTGCAACATCGCCATTAACGGAGGTTTCCACCGGATTAATTTCGATGCCGAAGTGATGAGCGAAAAAATTTTCTGGGTAGACCACCCCGGCCATTAACCCCTGGATATCTGAAGGAAGGCTGGCGACATCCGCTTTTAATGTCAGAATGCCATTCCAGTTGGGGTCGTTGATGATTCGACAAAAATTTTGTAAATATTCTGGATAAAGCGCTTCATCTTTCTGTGCCTGATCAAAATAACCCTCAACCCAAGAAGAAACGCCCGTTAATCCAGAGACGCCGATACTATCATCGTTAAAATTCAGTGGATCGGTCCAACCTTTAGGGCTTTGCATCAGATCAATCAAGGCCCCTTTACAGAATTTAAAAATCATCACGTTGTTATAATCGTCATACACGGGCTTGTTGGTGCTTGACTCACCGCTGCACGGAGTCACCACAGAAAAAAGCCACTCTTCGATCGCCATCAGGTTGTCAAAAAGTGGCGCAGTGGGATCAGGCGCTGGGGTAACCGGCTTTCCCTTATCGTTATAGACCTGTGCACCAAAATTTTTCCCGTCCGTCACCACCAGTAATAGTTGATTCGATTGAAACGCATTTTTGAGGGGGCCGAGAAGGTTTTCAAACTGCATGGAAAACGAACCCTTGGTAACCTGATTTACTGCCAGTAGCAGGTTAACCCATGAACTATCAGCAGTATCAACGGTGGCAAGCAGGCCCTGCGGAGTGGTTGCTTTTGTTGTCGAATCAGCTGTAACGTTTGCAGCAAGTGCCTTACCCACCTTGCGCCGCTGCAATGTATGGGAGATAGAAATCGGCTGCTTTACACTCTGAATGTCCTGCTTTCTTTCCGGGTTTAATATCGTGGTTTCGAATCGGGAAATATCGTCGAAAGAAAAAGAATCGGGGCTCTGGCTGACAGAGGTCTGACAATAAGGAACTATGGGAAAACAAAAACCTGCCGATTGATCAATGCCAACGGGAGTCTCGAAATACCCGAGATACTCCTTCGTTTGCTCCCAGAGGTAAGTGGCATTATTATAAAGCGATGCACCCGTCGGTTGTGAGTAGTACCCGACGGTAAGAGAAGAAGCACTTCCCTGAATAACATTTGCCCACGCGGTTTGATACTTCGTATCAAGAAGAGGCTCGGTATTCGGTGGCGGCCCGGTCGGTGATGTTTCTGGTAAAGGGAAAACCGGTGCATATCCCGACTGATATGGTACAAATGATAGAAGATCCCCATCATCTGCGGCAACATCGGAAAATGGCGTAAACCCGATAGTTTCGGTACCGGACGTCCCGGCGAGAAGTGCAGGCGGTGCAGAAGCGTTAACAAAGTCCGCAGCAATTCCTAAGCGGAAATTTCCACAAGGCGTCATATAATATACGTTGGAATTTGTACCGGCGAGATCGGCCGGGGTGAATACCAATCGTGCGACGGAAGGATCAGGGTCGATACTTGATGAACCATTCCAACCCACTGGTGCCAAATTAATCGGGTGCCCGGCATCGGTAATAAATGTTGAATACAACAACGTCGGTTGCGTGGCATTACAACCTGAATTGTTGAGACTCGTACAATCCTGCCCAGTGAACGCCATAAATGTGCGATCCTTATCTGGAACCATCGTTGGATCAATTCGGGATCTCATCTGAATCATTATATTGCCAGCAAATTTACTGGTATCAATAAGCGGGTAGCTCTGTCGCAATACATTTGCCGGGTCCGGGTTCATGGCAGACTGAGGAATGCAGTAGCGCAGCTCCCATCCCAACAAGTCAAAATCAAACCGAGGGTTCACATAGAGTTGAAACTCAAAAGTCCCTCTTCCCATTCCGTTCATCATCAAGTAAGCAGCGTTCGGCGCAACCTTCCATTTCTCGATACCGTTGCGAGTAGCCAGGGCGACGCCGCCGGAAAAAAGAAAGGCATCATCGTCAATGGTAATTGTTGAACGGTTTGAAATGCCGAAAGTAAGGTCAGAAGTAATGCTGGTACTTAAAGGAATAGCAACGGTGCCATCTGACCTATAAGAAAGATAATCGATCGTCGTAGAGGAGATAGCCGACAGGTCAAGAAGCCATACCATCGACGGGCCGGCAGTGCCGAGGGCCGTTCGAAGCGAAGATATGAATGCCGTCGTAGCTTCAGTTGTATCAAGAACAGGTTCGGTATAACTAAAAAGATAAGTGCCCGGATATTCGGTAAATGAATCAGCAAGATTAAGGGGGGAAGGTACCGTAGAAGGATCAATCGTTGTTGGCAGCAGATACCCAATCCATCCGACAGAACCGATATCTGTCTCTGCCGTAAATAAATAATCACTCGTCCTAAGTCTCGTAAACATTACCATGGTGGCTCCCAGCACAACCCTGTAACTCACTCCCATAGAAAAATAGCGGCAAAGAATTAAATCTGCCGAGCCTACTTAACTTATGAAATAGTGAAAAACTATCCCGACAGCGGCTGCCGTCGGGATAGGCAAATCAGTTAGTAACCACTTGTCTTAAAAGTGACGCGGGCCACGATATCCGACTTGTTGGGTCCACTCGCATACGCAAGCGTATAGGTCGATCCAGACCGAATCGCTTGTGTGACATTCAAACCTTGAGAGTCACTGTTATTGGTAGAGGTAACATCCCACTTCTCGAGGTATCCTCCATCGAAGTCAATCGTGCTTCCCTGCCAAAGACCAATCCAATTGCCATTTTCTGAAGGATTATTTCCGTCCAGTGAATCGAAAGTCGCCACAATAGAATTAGCGCTAACAAGAGCCGGGGTAATACTGACTTGGTCAGAAACGCCCGTAACGATACCACCTGAATCTTCATCGCCCCCTGGCGTAAATGAAACACTTGCGCCAATAGAGCCGTAATTCGGCTTTGACGTACCCGCAGTATTTCCTGCCCCCCAACCAACAATATAAGGAACATTCGTGGTCAACTGATCAAAGACCTGGGAACCCGTTCTCTCGTTCCCTATAATTGAATTCGTAGGGTCTCCCGCTTTTCCAAAAGGAATTTGAGTGTCCTGCCAGATACTTAAAAAGCAACCGTTATCTGCAGGTTGTTCATACAACATCGCAGTATAGTCGACCGAAACTGTCGATCCAACGAGCTTTCCGACCAGTTGAATCCCTTCTTGCTGAGTTATCTTAAAGTCCATAATTCCCTCTTAATATTATGATGGTTAGGATGCAGGTTGTTGTTATCTTCAGGTTAGTACTCCGTCAAAACAATCTGGACAGAGCACAAGAAACTATAGCAATTATTATTTTCTGTAAAGCGGTTTCGATAACTTTTATTTCGACCACTATCCGACCACTATATCCGACCATTAAAAGCCGCATTACCAAAATAAAAAATGGTCATGCCAAGCAATAATGATCAATACCTGATTGCATTTATCAGTTCCCCACTTATAGAACAACACAGCTGCAACAGCAAGCAAAAAAGTGCTCAACGGGGGTATAGACTATTTTTTGAACAGTACAGGAACGACTGAGCGCACATTAAGAATAAATAATACAATCTACCGTCGTTGATTAGCCCTCGCATTCTACACCACGAGTTTACTGTACCACGAGTTTACTGTAGAAAAAATCTAACGATAAAAAGTTGAAGAAAACCGTATCAAACAGTCAATCAATACATGTCAGTAGGATGCAGTTTTAATTGTGGCAATAGCCACTATATCTTTACTGTTCGGTCCGGACATAAATCCTACGGTGTAGGTCGCGTCGGTTTGAATTTTTATACCGTTTATCCCCTGGGTACCATCAGACTGGACTGAGTCAACGTCTGCTTTTCCCATAGGTGGAATGGTGCTACTTGCCTCTCCCACCCATATTCCTACCCAAGCTTTTGAATCACTGGGGCGGTACCCCAACGGCATTTGATAAGCGACAATAACGCTGTTGATGCCAATTTCAGCGACGCTAACTGACGGATTAAACGGAACCCCATCACTTTTTCCCGGCACAAAGCTCAATGTTGCTGATATAGTATTTATCGAATCACTGCTGCCGATGCCAACAATATACGGCACCTCGCTAATAGGTGCCTCTAGCGCATAACTGCAATGAGAGGTGGAGCAAGTCATTTTATCGGAAGCGACAGGTTCATGCTTTCCGTCATACGGTATCTGCTGGTTTTCGAAGGCCGAGATAAAGTACTGTGCTGCAACAGGGTCAATGAATGACAATGTGTTGAACTCTACAAAAAAATAACGATCAACTATCTTTCCAGTGACCTTAACTGATTCAGTTTTTACCGGCTCAAACGTTATTGCTTCGGCAGAAGTAGCAGCAAAGATTAAACCCACTCCGCTGGCCAGCAGGAAAAGAGCAATAAAAACCGATGGGACAAAAGAGCGCATTAGTTCACTCAAACGGGAATATACAGAAGACCTCTTTGCCTTTCTTTCTTGTATACTTTTCATACCATCACAAAGCATCACTCTATAAAGTTTGCTCAAGATTTAATCCTATTATGACAAACTAATTTATGACAACCAATTTATGACAAACCTATTTATAACAAACCAATGTATGCACACCGCCCAATTTACATAAAGCCGCACAACCCGGGAGTTGGGTCACATTACCCGGTAACCCCCTGATTATACTCAATCCTAAGGCCTGTTTCTTTCTCCCATGAATTTGCATTGTTTATTTTTTGAGCAATGAATTGTCCGAGAACAATAAAACCTGAGTGACCTTCTACCTTAACGTGCCCATGTTCTGCTCACATAGCGCCATAACACACTCTTTGGGTGTCCCGGCCCTTGTTATCTTAACGGCTGACTATTTTTTATCTTGTGCCACTTTTACCAGCACGGGAAAATAAACTGCCGTGAATATCATAAAAGCGAGAACCCAGAGAAGCTGCGAAAGCAGAATCCAGGCATTGTCATACTGTGCCACCAGCAGCGGAAATAATACACGCACGATACTACCGGCAAGCATCAGCAGGAATATAGGCAGTAAAATAAAGGGCGGATTAAACGCATCACGCCCGGTGTGCCCGAGCGCGACGCGAGCCATCATACCCATAGTCATCATACCAACACTGCCATAAGCGAATGCATGTACAGCCAGTAGCAGATTGATATTGAAAAAATAAGCCAATGCATACAAAATAAATCCCACAACAATCCAGCTATAGCCAATAAAGAGTATCCATAACAGCGGTTTTTTCCAAATACCACTGCTGTACCAACCCAACAAACGCAACGCATGAATACTGGCCAGCAAGATTGCACTCACCGCCGCATACACCGGCAACGGATAATAAACTTCAGTAATTAAAAACGCCAACATCAGTGGCAAGCTTGCAACATTGATCCACGGATAATGCTTAAGTGTGACGGGATAACCAACGCCCTTTTCAATAAAGAACGGGATGACTCTGTGGCCCATCAACATGATCAATGAAATAACGGTATATAGCCCGGTATAAAGCCCCATGGGAATGCCGTTATCCAATAAATCGAACAACCCAAGGTAGAACAACAGATTGCCAACAAAAAGGAGGACCAACCTTGCCCAAATACCCATGTGTTGCCATTGTTTTACCCTCGCGATTGGCAGGAATATTAGTACGCAGACCAGTAGATTAAAGAGTAAGTCGAAAATCGCCATCGCCGCCAAGGCATTGCTAATGGGCAAATATGGCATTAACCTCGCTAACAGCCAGATACCCGCAAGCACAAACAACGCAAAACCATCTGTCGTCTGAATACCTGTCCAATTTTTAACGGCCGTTAACAGAAACCCAACGATAACCGCCATCACATAACCATAGATCATCTCATGCGCATGCCAATGCACATTACTAAGCCGGGTATCGGGCAGAATGGGTAAGTTGAACTGATAACTCAGAGTCCAGAGAATGGCTGCAATGATAGCGAACACACTACCCATGAGGAAAAACGGCCTGAACCCCAGACTGAATAAAGCGTTTCCAGATGTATGTGGCTCGGTTATTGGCATAGACCACTCAATCTAATAGTATGGCGAGTTGAGTGTGAACCATTGAATCGTCAGGCATCTCAATCTAACCTCCATTGTAGAGGCTACGCCCTACTATCACAGTGTTTCTCGTTGCCTCCGTTGGGCTTTAATTCAAATAAAGTCTTGTCTGTTATGTTTGATCTAATAGCTGTGATTCCGTTATATAGCTACTCTTTGATAATAATTCCAAGAATTCTTTTGGTCTCTTGAGAAATTGGTTGAGCGATATAGATGCCTACAGGCAACTTTCTCAAATCAGAAAACCCAGGGTCATTAACAGAACTAAGGTCAATACCTATTCCATGAGTTTGAAGCTGACCGCCTGTTGGTGTTGTACCACCGGTGTTGGCTACTCCAGCGATACTGACTTTTTCTCCGTCATAGTCGCCACTACAAACCAGTGAATAAGACTGGCAACTAGTCTGAGCCACTCCCCCAATAACACTCATACAACTCGACAATGTATTCATGACCAAAGTTTGATCAGATCCATTGCATATGTTAGCGATTGGTAAACTCCAAAAATATGAGATACCTTCAGTTTCATTAGCCTTGCCAGGCCCAAAGTCGCCCCCAGTTATGCTTCCAAACTCATCCTTTTTATAAATCGTTATTTTTACTTTCCCCAAAACTGATCCTGTCTCCGTCCATTCAGATTCGTTATTTGGGTTTGTTGTATTTTTACTTGAAAAATCCGTCTCTAGAGTCATTGTAGCTTCTTCCATAAATATGTAGTTTTATATTTTTCACTAAAATTATATTGCCCACTACTTATCGTTGTCTATTTCTATCACCGCCTAAGCATAGACTCCCTCTGCTTTTACTGCAAGCAGGCGTGGTCGTTATAAAAGCGTTATAAAAAGGACAGCTTGCTTAAGAAAACCCCTACCAAAATAATTTACCGCTATTGATGATCCAAAATTATAGAGTATATAGCAGATCGACTAAGAAACATGAACGTAATAATGCTGACATTGTTGCAGATTCCAATGCGGACATCCAAGATTCCAATGCGAGGATTCCAATGCGGACATCCATAATAAGTGTTGACAGCTTATTCCATCAAGCCCAACATCCCTACACACTGGTTAAAGGAGTTAACCATGCCAAAACCCCGCTATGCGCAAGTCTCTCTAGAGGCTACCCCCTACTATCACTGTGTTTCACGATGCGTACCCAAAACACTTCGTGGGGCAGGCACTCCGTCGGGCCTTTCTCTGTGGTAGCGATCAACTTTCCTGACATAAAGAGGGGCAACAGTTACGAGCATCGACGCCAGTGGGTTGAAGATAAATTGCTGGAATTGGCCAGTATCTTTGCCGTCGATATCTGTGCTTACGCCATTATGTCTAATCACTATCATGTGGTATTTCATATTGATCGTGAAAAGGCGGAAAGCTGGGGCCAATCAGACGTTATTCATCAGTGGCATCAGTGGCATCAGTTGTTTTCAGGCACCGTATTCTCGCAGCGTTTTCAAAAGGGGGAAGAACTCAGCGACCCCGAACTGAAACTTCTCGATAAAAGCGTTAAGGAGTGGCGAAGCCGACTCACGAACATCAGTTGGTTCATGCGCGTGTTAAATGAGACCATTGCTCGCCAGGCTAATACTGAAGATAATTGTACAGGACGATTCTGGGAAGGCCGCTTCAAATCACAAGCCTTGCTTGACGAACTTGCCCTTCTTGCCTGCATGGCTTACGTTGACCTTAATCCTGTGCGGGCAGGTATGGCGAAAACACCGGAGACTTCTGACCACACCAGCATTCAAAAGCGCCTGAGCAAGGTTCAGAAAGCAACGCAGCCCAACCACCCTCAACAACAAGATAAACAACTATCGATATTCGCCGGCAACCCCAAAGAAGATATGCCGAAAGGTCTTCCCTTTCGATTAACAGACTACCTGGAACTGGTTGATTGGACGGGAAAAATTCTCCGCGAGGACAAGCGAGGCGCTATACCTGAAAACATGCCGCCAATACTAAACAGGTTAAACATTGAAACCAAGCACTGGATATATCTCACCAAAAACTTTGAAAGTCCCTTTAAAGGCCTTGTTGGGTCTGTCGAAAAACTGAAAGAAGCCTGCAAAAAACTCGGCTATGAACGAACGCCCGGTATATTCAGCTGTAAACAGTATTTTCCTAGCTGACGAAACAAACCTCCCCTACAAAACACCATCATCAGCGCAATGCTGAGAATACGTGTACCTAGAATTTCTGATTAATCCAATTTTTCAGAAAAAACATCCTTCAAAATCCTAACCCCCTTGAATCTGACTTTTTAAGACGGAAATAGCGATGCATATTTTTTAAGAATTTGTTATTACCTTAAGGTGGGTGTCCTCTTAACTGTGTCCTCTTAACTGCGGTTGGCGTCAGTGTGGCTTAAATGGGCCATAGCGAATACACAGTTAAACCACGCTGACGTCAATCCGTTGAATGCTATTGTTAGATTTTGTATATCTCATAGCGAATTTCTTCCTTTGTAAGCTGTTGCCTTTCGTATCTATAATTTTCTTTTCCAGTTATATCGCCGATTACACGCGGATTATTTTTACTAGAATCAATTGTGTGAAGAACCGTAACAGCTATATCGTTACCGACGCTTTTAGATTCGTGAAATACACTTGCACTGATATTGTATTTGTCGCCACGTTGAACTATATATCTTTGAGTTTCATGTATACTAACTTCTATATTAGTTTTTGAAAGCAAAGATCGGTTTTTGCTATATGATGCCTCGTAAATACAATATTCTGAGTTATTATAGTCCAATCTATATTCAATGTTCTCAACTTTCCCATTTAAAACCCAGCTTTGAAATGAAAAAATGTGATTATGTATCAGCCAGCATGGTTCTTGTTCTTTTCCTCCATTTTTAGGCCAGATGTGAAGGCGTAAATTTTGATCATTATTTGAGGCAATTTTACATACGATAAAACCTAAAGGGTGCCAAATAAAAGGTAAGGAATTATCTAATGAATAATTAATGAAGTAGTCCAACTGAGAATCATCTTCGTTTAATATCTCAAGAAAATCGTCAATTATTGCCATGGAAATTTAATTTTTGATGAATAAGGATCCGTGGGGTTATTAACTCCAGACAATATATTATCTATCTTCAAGTGTTCTATAATATTCTCGTCGACAATTTCAGCACCAATAATGAGTTCTCTTATCTCCTGCTCATTTAGATCTTTTCCATTTGGAAAAGGATTCGAATAGTTAACTTCGCGTGATTGTCGTTCAGTGAGCCTTACATCATCTTTATATGAATCGTAAAAATAGGTATTACTATCTGCTCTCAATCCAGAAGCATCTTTATCTTCTTTTGTAATCACTACATATTTATCTGAAATATCCAATCTAAATGCCGAAAAATGATCCATTAAATGAATTTGTATGGACATTAATGGCTCTCTGTATCTATATTTCAACGCTGTTATAATAGTGGCAATTATTTCTTCTTGTACTTTTTCCACAGTCCATCCACTCTTTCCATCGGATGATTTTAAACTTTTCCTATAATTTGCATATTCTTCGCAAAGCAATTGATTTTTTGGATCAATTAGTGTGATTTTTACATCTCTACCAATCCCTTCATTCTTTGCTGCTTCTGTCATCATAGGTAAAGTGGTAGCACGTGTGTAGCGCCCACATGAACCTTTAAAAACCCATGTCCTACTATCAACAGCTGCTTTTTTTAACAACGGACTTATTTCTATAGGATGAATAATATCTAGTTGTGATTTTTTTAATATTTCTGGTTTAAGCCAAAACACGAAACTACCAATAAAAACTGTAATAATCATTGAAATGACAAAGCTATCAAGAAGAGAGGCTGACATATTTAACCAGTCAATATTAAATTGTTTATCATAATTAGGTAAAACTATAAATCGAAAAATAATACATATGGTTAAGGCAAGAAAAACCAACAAGTAAAATGATCGTCTGTAATGTTTTTTGGATAGAATCTCTTCCATGAATTTCCCTCTAAAATTTTCCGTTTAATTGAATTTGTTAGATTCTTTATTTGCAATACCGAAAGGCACATGAACCATTGGCACGTTGCCAGCTGATGATTTCAAATGGCTAATTTGATCATCGAAAAATATATGAGGTTTTAAAATTTCTAATATTCTATGTTTTTCCATACCTCCTAGAAAGAATGTATCATCTGCACTTACTCCCCACTTTTTAAGTGTTGTTACAACTCTCTCATGAGTAGGAGCAGCTCTTGCGGTGACTATAGAAATTCGAATGATTCTTTCATACGATTTATCAGCCAACTTCTTTTTTCTCTCCAGCTCTTGCATAAATGCCAACTTAGTAAATAAGACACCTAAAGGACCTGAATTATGAGGGACGTCCACATTTTCCTCTTCATGGGATACAAAACCGTCTAAATTTGTACCTTTAAAAATTTTTTCTGATTCGTCATCCGCAATAACTCCATCAAAATCAAAAGCAACTCTGAGCTCTTTGTCTTTATCATCATCAGTTATTTCTGATGGCATTACCATACCGGCAGGAAAACCGGCGTTAATAGCATTTACAACATCTTGTGTATTTGCCGACAAAAACAAAGAAACATTGAATGCAGGAATAAATTCGTAAGGAGAACGTCCGGTCATGAATGCTGCTCTAGAAATGTTAAGGCCATATGTTTTTATAGATCTAAAAACTCGAAGACCAGTCTCAGGATCATTTTTAGATAGAAGTACTACCTCGACAGGTTCTTTATCACTGAAAACTTCATTTAGATATAAAAATCGTTTTATAAAAGGGAAAGCGACACCTTTCTCTAACGTATTATCAATATTAATTTTCTGATATTCTCTATATCCATCTTCACCTTTTTCTCTAAAAACTTTATCAGATTCTGACAAGTTAAATAATGCGCTTGATGAAACGGCAATTACAAGTTTTCTATGTATAGGGTATGCCATAAATTTTCCTTGAGAATCTAACGTTTGAGTTAACCTGGAGGCGCGTCTTTTGCGCCGATCTGGTTTAACGATTTGTTATGTTTATTTTTGCAGTTCATCTATAAACCTATGTGGATCTTTAACAATTTTCGCTGCTCTTGATTTTTGTAATGCATTTTTTAACTCGAATTCACTTGCCTCAGTAACAGTCCTTAATTCTGGGAAGAAGAGAACACAATCTAGTTCTTTTGCCACTTTTATTAACTTAACTATTATACCGCTGAGCTTCTGATTTAGATCTAGACGAATATGAATACCCTCAATCAATTTGTTTTCATACCCAACCTGAATATCATGCTCTTCTTCATTACCCCAACACAGCAAGTCTTTACTCCATGACTCTGCTGGCGGGAGCATATTTGACAATATATCTATAAATTCTGGCTTAGGCTGATTCTCTTTCCATGCTTCCTCAGTATCGTAACCTTCCTCAGTATATAATAATGATGAGCTATATTTATTCTCAATAGCCCATGACCTAGGAATAAGATTTGCTGAGAATTGCCACGTAGCCATACTTTTCCTTTTTTAAACAGTCACGGTAGGAACGCTGATTGCTCAGCGTCCCCCGCACAGATCCCCGCATGAAATTTTCCCTCACGGGGCTCCTCGGTTGTACTCGCTTTCGCAGTCAGCAAAGATTTCACAACTCTACCACCATACTTTGGTTAAGGCCTTCTTTGCGCAACACTCTGGTGTGGGCAAAGGAGTAAAGCTTAGGTAGTGTTTCAGTCGATCCCAAGCAAGAGCAAACCAGACACCCATGCAAAGAAATAAAACAAATCTGACAAAACTCACGCTAAGCATATGATTTACAAGTAATTTATTGTGTTTGCTAAGATGGGTGTCCATATAAGCCGGTAAGCCGGTGTCCATATAAGCCCTAGTAAGCCCTAGTGTCGAAAAAACGATTGAAATCACCTCCAACCGTTGCATATCCACCATTCATATCTCATTCCCTAAAATAGCTAACACCGCAATTGAGAGGCAATGCAGCGAAGCAAACTATCAGACTCAAATGGATT
>NVUB02000224.1 GCA_002401775.2 Ectothiorhodospiraceae bacterium | reverse complement strand
GCAACTTATCCTCTACCCAGTGGCGTCGATACTCATAACTGTTGCCGGTTATTGGGTCACTACCACATAGGTAAGCGCGACGAACGCAGCGTGAAACACAGTGATAGTAGGGGGTAGCCTCAAGCGAGACTTGAGCATAGCGGGGTTTTGGCACGGTTAACTCCTTTAACCACTGTCGATTCCATTAACCGAAGATGTTGTGCTTGATTGGATTTGAAGTCAACACTTGAAATGGGTGTCCGTTTACCACTTGGGGTTTTGGCACGGTTAACTCCTTTAACCACTTTAGATTCCATTAACAGAAGATATTGTGCTTGATTGGATTTGAAGTCAAGACTTGAAATGGGTGTCCGTTTACCAGTACGTTTACCAGTAGTTTACCAGTAGTTTACCAGTACTTGAAATGGGTGTCCGTTTACCAGTATCCGTTTACCAGTAGGTGTCCGTTTACCAGTACTTATTTTAGCAGATGTCTAGTTTTTGATTTTGAAGAATGGTGCCACCCTCGTAGGTTGAATTCGCCGAATCATCCAGGTATGCCCTTTTAGCTCGTTTACCTAGGACAGCCTATGCGCTGCTTGGGCTGCCCATGAGCAAGGTGTTAGATGCCGGTCAATAGTAAATCGATAGCGCCTAAAATGTCATATCGGTAATGTTCCAGTGTAGTAACTTTCTTTTTTAATGCACTGCGTGGCACCGATGTCATTTGATGTGTTAGTAGTACAAATGCGCCCTCGTTAATTTCAATAACCGGGCATAATTTTTTTACATTTATATTATTTAGTGTTTTTTGCGATGATAACGGAATTACTATTCTTGAATTTAGCTCGTCTAGTAAATCACTTTGCACGTCTACAAAATATGGGTATGTTTTTTGTGAGTTTTTATTTTCATTTTTGTAAAGCGTAAACTGCTCCATTATAAATCCCTGTATGTGTCAGAAAATAGTCCATCATTTTCTGCAAGTTCATTTAACGACGCTAAAGCCTTTTTATTTTCTTTTAACCATTTTTCACGAGCAGATAGTCTAACTTTAGCCTCTAATGCAGTTTCAAGTGCGGCTGATAAATTAATTTTTAAATGTTTGGCTTTTGCGAGTAAGTCGCTGTTAATACTAAGGTTAGTTGGTTTTTTTGGCGCGTTATGGTTATAAACGTTGTGCATATTAATCACCTGTTTCTCTATGCGCATTGCTTATGCGCACCAAAAGTGTAGCATAAGCATCTAATAAGTACATCAATGCGGGCAATTTGTTACGCCGCGCTTCACAAATTACAATCAATGGGGTGATTTCAATGCCTCATCTAAATTCTATTTTCAATATATTTTAACATTGCTGTCCCGTTAACTTTTTTCGTCATTCCGGCGCAGGCCGGAATGACGGAGGGGAAGATGCACCACGTCCCTTGAGATCGGTACACTTTCAGACCGAAAGTTAAACGGCTTCTGGTCACACCCGCAATGAATTTCAGAAGCTGACAAATAATGACCATTTTGTACTTTATTGGTAGACTAATTGGTCGATTTTCATACTCGATTTGTGCAACGGTAAGGTAGATGGTTTTGCCTTTATCTCGTCCGGTTATCTCGGTATTTTTTGGTGGCATCCAGTGGTTTTTGACGGCCCGAAGTCGCTGGGTCCCGGCTAAGGGCACGACGGGATGACGACAGTGCTTGTGTGTTGTTTGCTAATGAGTATGTTTCATATTCAATAAATCACATTTCAAGCTTTATATTGCGGGTATCCTTTTTACTGATTCATTGATAAGTGTGTAGACTGTGTTATAAATCTCAGGCAGAAAAATTGATGGGTATGAATCATAAATCACAAATTGAGTCGCTTAACTTGCGGTACGCCATTAAGGGGCATCTTGAATTTCAAGTGGGTGAAAATGGTCTTCCGGTGGCGCGGGTCAATAATGCTCTGGCTAAGGCCGATATTTATTTACAGGGTGGGCATGTAACCTTGTTTCAACCCAGGGGCCATGAGCCTGTTTTATGGATGAGTTCGCGGGCACAGTTTGAGCATGGTAAGGCTATTCGTGGTGGTGTGCCTGTCATTTGGCCCTGGTTTGGGCCTCATGCAACGGATAGCAATAAACCACAACATGGTTTTGCCAGAACCGCTGAATGGACGGTGAAAAATACAACCGTCGTGAATGGTGGAGATACCCAGTTGCAGTTACTCCTTGGTGATTCGCCCTCTACACGCGCATTATGGCCACATGTCTTTGAGTTGACGTTGACGATTACTATTGGCAAGGCATTAACGATTGAATTGACGAGCCTGAATACGGGGCGGGGTCGTTTTATTGCGGGTGCCGCTTTACACAGTTATTTTGCCATTTCAGAGGTGTCTCAAATGCATGTGGAAGGTCTTGCCGGTAGGGATTACATCGACCAGCTGGACGGTAATCAAATCAAACATCAGGCTGATGTGGTACGTGTTGATCAGGAAGTGGATCGCATTTACATTAACAGTGAAGATACCTGCGTGATTCATGATGAGGTCACTTCGCGCCGCATACTCGTGCAAAAGTCAGGCAGTCGCTCTACGGTGGTGTGGAACCCTTGGACAGACAAGGCGAGAGCAATGGCTGATTTTGATGACGAAGGTTATCAACACATGTTGTGTATTGAAACGGCTAATGCGGCTGACGATGTGCGTGAGCTGGCGGCGGGAGAAAAACATACGCTATGCCAGTTTATTTCTGTGTCGAATAGGAAATAATGGGGCGTAATGATTGGTTTGGGCAGATTCATTAAAATTATTATCGACTCATGTATACCGGTCGTCACTAAAAGGCTTTGTGAATGATAGGAACAAAATTATCGGCTAGTGTCATTTTTACCTGGTTACAAGGCGCGGGATTTTATCGCGATGTGCATCAAAAAGCGGTGGACTGTTTACCGCACGGTGAGGGTAAAAACTGGCTTGATGTGGGGTGTGGGCCAGGCCTGGTGGCACGGCAGGCAGCCGCGAGAGGTTATGAGGTAATGGGCGCGGATACTGACAGCCACATGGTGCGCACGGCTAAACGACTCGCGCGCTGGCATGGTTCGACAGCGGTTTTTCAAAAAGGAGACTTACAATCGCTTGTCGGGCAACAGGCAGACGTGGTTTCTGCTGCATCGTTATTGGCGGTATTGGATGACAAGTCTGCTGGCCTGGAAGCCTTATGGGGTTTCGTTCGTCCTGGGGGGTATTTATTAATCATTGAGCCTACGGCGAAAATGAATCCCATCAACGCCAAGCGACTTATTTCAGAGGGAAATTTACCGTGCAAGCGTCGGTCCGGATTAAAAATGTGGGCGGCCGCACGTGAAGGCCGAGCTGTGGATGTCAACGCAATTGCTCCAACGGATATGGCGAAAACAGCGTATATTGAATGTCTTGAAGGCTTGGTGGGAATTTGGGTATTTAACAAGGCCGCCTGAAAGGTTTTTTTATCGTGTTTATTTATACGGCAGTACACATACTTTACACATACTTTACACATAGTTACTGTGCAAAACATAACTTGGAAAACACAAAGGAAATATTATGTTGAAGAATCCACCGGAAGGAATGCACCGAATTACCCCGTATGTTTTTTACAATGATGTCGCAAAAGCGGTGGAATGGCTGGAGACGGCCTTTGGTTTTGAGAAGACGATGGTAATGCCTGACCCGGAAGGGAAAGTTGTACACGCCGAAATGAAACTTCAGGACGCTGGTATTATGATGGGGCTCGCGAGTGAACAACAGGGATCAAAAAGCCCTAAGGACACTACCGGCGTCACGCAAAGCCTGTATGTGTATGTTGATGATCTGGAATCCCATATTCAGCACGCCAAAAGTTCAGGGGCAACCATAACCTCTGAAATCACGGAAATGTTCTGGGGTGACAAAATGTACACCGCCAATGATCTCGAAGGACAACATTGGACCTTCGCCCAGCATGTGAAAGACATAGCGCCTGAAGACATGAAACCGGATTTTTCATAGCACTATATCCAGCGTTTACCAATAATCCGTAGGGGCAGCCCTTGTGGTTGCCCTGATTTGCCAGTGGCCCATTGGCATCAACGGGCGCCCACAAGGGACGCCCCTACGTATCGACCAACGTTTTATAGTGTGTTGATGTTTTGTGGTTGGCCCTTCCATTACCTCTTTTATTGCACTCTTTATTGCCTCTTTATTACATCCATTTATTACATCCGTGAAAACGGGGTTGTGATAATTTGGCTTGTCGAGATTCTTTACAATAAAATTCTGTGATACCTCTGTGATACTCTTTTATCATAAAACTCAATAGGTTAGAAAAAATATTGAATGTGGCATGAACTCTGCTTATCCCCTTTCGTTGCATTGATTATTCGATGTTATGTGATAACAAAATAATTATTGGAGATAGGGTTCATGAGAAATATTAAGTGGAGTGCCGCTTTCGACAAGAATGCATTGGTTGCAGCGGTTTGTCTGGGTTTCATCGCTATGGCTCCTAGTGCGCAGGCAGTAGTGCTAACGGCGGAGACAGCAATTACCGTAGATGGTACTACTACAAACATGTCTAACGTCAGTGCGACAGACGTGAGTATTCATGCTGATAATTTTGGTTTTTCGGGTTATGGGTATGCCGATGCCGAAGGTGATGACACGGGTTGGATGTATTCCACTGCCGGTGGTGATGGCATCTTTGAATCACAAGGTCATATCCAACAGTCCGTTGGATTTACCAATAACAGTGGTACCGCACAAAATTATATTTTCGACTTTACGATTAACTTCGGTAGTCTGGAAGCCTTTTTCGGTGGCCCTTTATCCGCCGGAGAAATCTTGCAAGCTGGGAACAGTGTCTCCATCAACCTTGATGGTGTTGAATTATTTGGCAGCACTGCGAGTTTGACTACTGATGACAGTGGTAGCGATCTTGAAACAACGGGTGTTGTATTAGGTAGTTACTTAGCCGATTCCGATTATTATGACTGGGATATCTTTACAGGCACTTTAGATTTGGGTGTGTTTGAAGCGGGCGAATCTTTTAATCTTGACTATGACATCTTCACTTTCGCCAGTAGTAATTTTGAGTCTGACTGTGGCTTTGGTTTTGGTGACTTTGGCGAGGGCGGCTTTGATGGTGAGATTGGCTTCCCAATTGGTGACGGTGGTTTCGAATGTGAATCAACCTTTGTTTATTCACAAATCGGCGATCCCTTTGGTTTTAGCTTGACACCTATTTCTGGTGTGACTGTTACAGGGTCATCTGCGACGGCTGTTCCTGAACCTGCAACATTGTTGCTGATGGGGGGTGGTCTTTTTGGTCTTGCATTTGCTCGTCGTAGAAAGGCAAGAAAAGCATAAAAAGCTAGTAGGTTTTGAAATAAAAAGGGCGCTTAACGGCGCTCTTTTTTTTGATGATATTTTGTCAACAAAACGGGCGTATCGTAACCCTATCGGTTCTGCATAAACACACGTCGTCAATTAGTCGGTTGCCCTGTGTTTCACCGGTTATCCAAGGGCGCCCACAAGGGACGCCCCTACGTATCGACCAACATTTTACGGTTTGTCGATATTTTGTGGTTTTCTTATTGAATCGTTGTCTAAAAACACCATCAACAAATATCATTAAATCATCGAATATTTTAGGGTGAGTTGATGTTTTGTAATTTCCTTGTTGTTTTAATCAACCGGTTCTCCATCAACAAAGACCATCAATGTGTCGGGGGCAATGCGCGTCCAGGTTTCATTATCGGTGAGGGGTTTTGTGGCAATGATGGCGACACGGTCACTTGGGGTTGTGACGTCACTGAAATTTATGCTGATGTCTTCGTCGACTAAATGGGCTTCGGCAAAGGGAGCCTTTCGAACGATGTAATGCAAATCCGTGGAGCTGCGGGCAAACAATAGTTCTCCATTGCTTAACAGGAAGTTGAATATTCCATGGGGGGAAATTTTTTCGCTGATGTCCTTTAAGGCTGCTGTCAGTTGTTGCGTTGAGGGTACGTCTTTACCGGGAAAGCGGGCCTTGAGATGTTCCAGTATTTGACAAAAAGCACGTTCGCTATCGGTTTCGCCAACGGGCCGATAGATGTTCGACAAGGAAGGGTTGAAATTTTCCAGTTCGCCGTTGTGTGCAAATATCCAGTAGCGTCCCCATAGTTCACGTTGAAAGGGGTGGGTGTTTTCCAAGGACACCTTGCCATGGCTGGCTTTGCGAATGTGGGCGATGACGTTGGTGGAACGAATGGGGTAGTTACGTACCAGTTCGGCAACGGTGGAGCCCGAAGAGGCCTGATCATCCAGAAAGACGCGGCAGCCGGGGCCTTCAAAAAAAGCGATCCCCCAGCCGTCTACATGTTCGTCAGTTTTTCCTCCGCGCGCACGGAAACCTTCAAAAGAGAAACAAATATCCGTGGGGACGTTTCCATTCATACCCAGTAATTGACACATTCAATGAAGCTCCCGTTGGTATTTAGTGGTGTTAACTCGAGGCTGGGTATTGCCACTCGAGTTAGGGCTGTGCGTATGAAGACAGTGTTAATTTCATCAGGCATATTTTGCCATTACTCTATCGTAGATACCATCTCTCAACACCAATCTCAAGCCTGTATTATGGCCTGGGGTTGGTATTCGCTTTGATGTTTAATAACACCAAAACAAATCTGTATTAATTTCCTCATCGCAGCGCCTAGAGCCTGCATTTTTACTTTTCCAG
>NVUB02000223.1 GCA_002401775.2 Ectothiorhodospiraceae bacterium | reverse complement strand
TGGTGACTTGTTCTGGGTTGTTTAAATATTTGGTGGCGATGTGACGAATCTGCGAGGGCATGGTCGCGGAGAATAATGCGATTTGGCGCTCTGAAGGCGTTTGCTCCAGCACCCATTCCACGTCGTCAATGAAACCCATGCGTAACATTTCATCGGCTTCGTCTAACACTAATGCTTTGAGGTTATCCAACTTCATGGTGCCACGACGCATATGATCCATAACGCGTCCGGGTGTTCCTACAACGACGTGTACTCCGCGCTGCAAGGACCGGATTTGACCACGGTAATCCTGACCGCCGTAAATAGGCAGTACATGGAAACCTTTCATGTGTCGGGCGTATTTTTGAAAGGCTTCTGCGACCTGGATGGCCAACTCACGAGTCGGTGTTAGCACTAATACTTGTGGGTCTTTTTGTTTTAAATCAATGTTGGAGATTAACGGCAAAGCAAATGCAGCGGTTTTACCAGTGCCGGTTTGTGCCTGGCCAATAATATCTCGACCATCCAGTAATAATGGAATGGTTGCTGCCTGGATGGGAGAAGGACTTTCGTAGCCGACATCATTCAATGCCTTTAACAGCGGTGTTTTCAGCGCCAATTGTTCAAAAGTCGTTACCGTATCGGTCGTCATGTGTCATACCTGTCTATAGTGGAAGTGCGTGGATTTAAGGGCTTGCAGGTCGTTCCTGCTCCCCTAATACGCTGAAAATCTGGTCAGTGCTTGAAGGGCCGCGTAGTGTACAGGTTTCCGCTCGAAGGTGCACACTTTTTGTACAGATTTAATTTATATCCCTATAGCACTGGGGTCACAGCTCATTACTTAGGTCATTACTTAGGTCATTACTTAGGTCATTACTTAGGACATTACTGAGGTCATAACGTAGACCATCATCTGGCCTGCGCTATGATTTTACGCACGATTTCTCTACGGTTTGTCCTCAGATTTGCTTATCTCTCACGTCTTTTGTCTTCCTGAATTTGACGTTGGTAGGCAACGTCTTCACGTTGTAGCTGCCGGCGAACATCCATTTCAGATTGCAGCATGAAAACCACAGGGGAGCGCTGGAAGATGAGCCGCTCATCCATGCGCATTCGCATGATACGCAGCCCATTCTTGTCGGCCATGGCTTTGACATTGGGAATGTTGTCGATCAAGCCAATTTGGTAATAAATGCGGCCTTCGGGTTTGAGGTGTTTGAGCACATCCGCAAAGAATCTTTCGTGTATTTCCCACCAGAATTGGCTGTATTCATTGGAGGGATAGTCAATATTGAATAGCACCACATCAAAACGCTCATCGGGCTTAAGGGCACCAAACAAGTCTCCCAGACGCACTTCTATTTTATCCTCGTAGCCAAAGCGCTTCACATTGAGTTTTGCTGTTGACACGGCGTCCACTGAAATATCGGTGGCGACGATGTGGTCGCTGATTTCTGCGGCAAATACCGCCTGTACGCCCGAGCCGGTTCCCAGGTCGAGTACGCTTTCTCCGGGTTTGATCACCCAGTGCGAGAGCAAATATACGCTTTGTATCGATGGCCGGGTGACGCCTTCCGGGACTAAAAAGGCATGATCATTCACTTTGAGTGTGCCGTATCCGCCGGACTCCCGAGTGGCTTCGAAATATTGCAGTTCGTAGGGGGTTTCAGTGGGGGGGGCTCTCAACCCACCTTTGTTGGGCGGTGATACTGCATTGCGCATACTCACTAAGGGGGCAACGAGCTGCATATTTTTTTCCATGAGTTGAGGATCATATTGCGGGGTGGGTTCGCAACCACTCATTAACAGGACGACAACGGACAGTGAAGCCA
Organism: Ectothiorhodospiraceae bacterium; assembly: GCA_002401775.2. Lineage (GTDB taxonomy): Bacteria > Pseudomonadota > Gammaproteobacteria > SZUA-152 > SZUA-152 > SZUA-152. Next base: position 11,757 of record NVUB02000223.1, on the reverse strand, counting down.
ACCCGACAAATAACGGCGACGTGGGTTGTGTCACACTTTTGCTGACGTTTTTTAAGGTTGTGCTTTTTGTCTTTCGGAGTTTAAGGTTTTTTTGAAAGGCCATGCCTAATTCCTGTGTGGATTGCGTTCAGGTAAAACCTTAATTATCCGCGACAGAGCCGTTCCGGGCAATAAAAAACGGGCATAACGCTTTCACGTTATGCCCGTTTATCCACCCTATTTAGTCGGCATTATGCCCGTGTTATATCAGTAATATACCGCTGACACATGCCATACCTTGTAGACCAATCAGAAACGATGCTCGATCTGGTTACTGTTACGTACCGAACCGGATGGCAGATAGGGGCTGATGCGTACTTTTGCGTAGACTTCATCGGTTGGGCGTGGGAATCCATCCTCATCCAGAATATCGTCGCTCAAAGTCACTGTCACTTCCCGGTTTACTACGCCATCGGATTCTTTTGAAAAGATGCGAGTAGGGAAGGTGTACAGGTAATCATCGCCGTCAGGGCTGTCAGCGCCCCACAATTGAATGACTTCGCGGAAACGTAGTCCCGTCATATTGCGTTCTACGCTCGACAGAACGGCACGATATGAGACAGTAATCGTCGCGGTTTTACGGTTGTGGTCGTGACGATTCAATTTCAGGTTCAAACTGCTAATACTGGCCATGATAATCTCTCCTTAAATTAATATTGGCTAATTTTCTACATTAATACGCCGGCTCACTCAACATCGAGAGTCGTTCTCAACCCATGAGATATCCGACGTGCAGATAAGATAATTGTTTTAGTAGATGATTGCGATGGTTTATTACCCTTAATAATGCCGATTATTACCCTTGCATTTTAACGGGGGCGCACAAATAACGCTCAAAAAAACCGCATCTAATGACATGGCTTTCGATGAATTCCAACCGGAAGAGCCCAGAATGTACTATTTCTTGGCGCCGGGTGCTTTAAAGCCGTCAGGCAAACTGCCCATTTCACCTTCCTTGAAGAAAAAGCCCAGCATGTGTTTTTCAATGACTTCGACACTGGCCGTGTCGGCCGTCGACAATCCATTTTCGTTAATGATCATGGTGAGCCGTTCCAGCCATTCATTCCAACCATCCTTGGAGACGTTTTCATATATCCGCTGCCCAAGTTCACCGGGATGCGGCACAAGATCAAGCCCTTCACCCTTTTGGTTTTTTACGACACACTTCACCATTCTAGCCATTGTTTCTTCCTCAATCTGTAATACTGGTTTGGGAATGATTCCCAAATGCTACACCAAAACTGCATTCTCGACGAGAATGGATTCTGGTCATGTTCTATGGCAGTTCTCTACCGTAATCATAGGATAAACCCCGGTCTTCAGGGTATCCTTAATCGAGGTCTCCCGGCTTACGGGGCTTGTCGCCTTGTTTGCCGTCAGTGATGTCATCCTCTTCGAGAGAGCCCGTTTCACGGGCTGATTCTTCTGCTTCCATTTTATCAAGCTCGGCGTCCATTTCTTCATCACTGAGTGGTTCGTAATCCTGATGACCTGAGTCGTTACTGTCGATATCACCATAGTTATTCGCCGTGCTTTCCCCATACTGAGGATCTTCGGTGGACACGGCCACATCAGGTGCAATACCGGCGTTTGTTGAAACCTGAGTAGCGGAAGAAACCACCGAAGCCGCGTTAGACATGCCGGTGTCGGCAGGTTTTGCTGTGGGTTTTGCGGCAGTATTTGCAGCAGCGTTTGCATTAGCCGCCGTATTTTTTGCCGGGGCTGTAGCGCTTACTGGTGCTGCTCCAGGGCCACCCGACGGTGCCTCATCAATATCCGTTGATTCTTCTTCATCCGGTTTGACGTAAAAACGTGAGAATATCAAACCCAGCTCAAACAAAATCCACATGGGGATCGCCAGGAGTGTTTGCGAAATCACATCTGGTGGCGTCAGCAACATGCCAAAAACAAACGCGCCAACAATGACATAGGGCCGTTTAGCCGCTAATTGTTTCGCTGTGCTAAGGCCGCTCCATACGATCAGTATGGTGGCGATGGGGACTTCAAAGGCCAGGCCGAAGGCAAAAAACATTTTGATGGCAAAATCGAGGTAATAGGTAATGTCCGGCATAACCGCGACGCCTTCCGGCGCTATCCCGGTGAGAAAGCCAAATACCAACGGAAATACCACGTAATAGGCAAATGCCATACCGGTATAAAATAACAGGGTGCTGGACAAGAGCAGAGGAAAAACCAAACGGCGCTCATGCTGATACAAACCCGGTGCCATAAAGCCCCAAGCCTGAAAAAGGATAAAGGGCACGGCGATAAAGACGGACAGTACCAATGCCAGCTTAAAAGGCGTCAAAAAGGGCGACACCACTTGCGTGGCAATCATGCTGGTGCCTTCCACCATATGGCGAAGCAACGGATCGGCAAGGTAGGTGTACAAATCGTTGGCGAAGGCAAACAGCGAAAGAAATAACAGCACCACCACGAATACGACACGTAGCAGACGATCGCGCAACTCCAGAAGGTGTTGCACGATAGGTTGTTCGTTAGGGGGTGGGAATTGCTTAGGTTCAGTCATGCTTACTGTTTTGAGAACGGTTTTGAGCGCTGCTCGGCGGTGCGTTTTCATCGGTAGCCGGTGCATCACCAATGGCTTTTACCCGATACTCTGGTTTTTTTTCTGCGTGTGGCTCACTTAGTGGTTCAGATTGTGATTCAGATTGCTGCTCAGGCGGTTGCTGAAGTGCTTCGTTATCACTTATTGATTCGGAAATCCCGTGAGAGGCAGAGGAACTCGACGGTACCGCCCGTGGTACCGGTTTGCGCGCATGGGACGCATGAGATTCTGTCGGCGTCTGCTCAATAATTTCATGCAGGGACTGAATGCTGGCTTGTTCTTCCAGCAGGCGTTTCAGGGTGTCGCTTTTGTTCACTTCCATATTGATGTCGGCCTGCACGGAACTCATGAAGCGTCGGGCACTACCCATCCACTGGCCAACCGTTCTGGCCACACCAGGCAGGCGCTCGGGGCCGATCACCACCAGGGCGACCACGCCGATCAATGTCATTTCCATGAAACCAATATCAAACATTTACACAATGACTCGTTGCGAGCGATGAACCGCTAGATAAAAACATGATCAAAATTGCAGTGTTTCAACAATACCGCTTAAACCTTGTCTTTTTCTTTAGTCGCATTTTCCTTGGAAAGCTCACCTTCGATAACATCACCTTCTTGCTGGTTCAGTTGTGTGGGCTCAGCAGGATCAGTGGGCTTTTTTTCTTCTTCGCCCATTGCTGATTTAAAACCCTTGATCGCGGAGCCTAAATCACCACCGACATTACGCAAACGCTTGGCGCCAAACAGCAGCAACACAATGACCAACACAATCACCAATTGCCAAATACTAATACCCATTTTTACTCTCCGTTTAACTCAAACATGCCTTATTGGAAGGCAATGCATCTAATTAACATTTAACCGTACAAATTTTACACACTTTAACACTTAACCATTTTGACATTTCTTAGCGCCAGTATTACCCAAAACCGCCCAAATGCCCTCCCCCTAGAAGGTGGATATGCAAATGAAAAATTTCCTGACCGCCACCCGGCCCGGTATTAATAATAGTCCGAAACCCCGTATCCAGGCCTTGTCCTTTCGCCAGTGTCGGCAACAGCCGCATCATGTGTGCGATCAAAGCATCGTACGAGGTATCCATCTCATTCAGGCTGGCCACATGCTCACGCGGCACCACCAGAAGGTGTACTTTTGCCTTCGGATAAAGGTCTTTGAACACGATCACTTGATCATCTTCATACACCATCTCGGTGGCTATTTCTCCGCTGGAGATTTTACAAAATAGACAATCGCTCATTATGGGGCTTCTCTATTCTCTATTGGCTTTTTCTTCCAAGCCCGACAAACCAAAGCGTCGGGACAGCTCGTTTAGCACTAACTCTGGGCCAAGCCCCTGTTGTGCCAGTAATACCAAGGTATGAAACCATAAATCGGCTATTTCATACACAATCTTGTCGGCATCGCCATCTTTAGCGGCCATCACTGTTTCTGTGGCCTCTTCGCCGACTTTTTTCAAAATGGCGTCCAGACCCTTATCATACAGACTCGCCACGTAGGAGCTGTCCGGTGACGCGCCTTTGCGCGACTCCAGTACGTCAGCCAGTTGTTGCAGGACATTTTGTTGTGGCAGATCACTCATAACGGTTTACCGATTCTTTGCAATTTATGCAGGCCATTGAGCAGGAACGGCTATTATCAGCCTCCTGAATGGCGCACCGCCCGAGCTGGCGCTGGTGGGCAATGCCCACCCTACGGTTCATAAATGTCATTCGGGTCTTTAATCACCGCTTCCGTTTCCACCCATTGGCCGTCTTGATATTGCCGGTAAAAACAGCGTTCACGACCTGTATGACACGCAATTCCGCCAATCTGTTCCACTGAGAGCAGCACCACGTCCGCGTCACAATCGAGTCGCAGATCAATTAATTTTTGCACATGGCCCGATTCTTCGCCCTTGCGCCAGAGTTTCTGACGTGAACGTGACCAGTAAATCGCCCGCCCTTCATCCACGGTAAGCTGTAATGACTCGCGGTTCATCCACGCCATCATCAACACTTTGCCGCTTTTGGCATCCTGGGCAATGGCAGGCACCAGGCCATCATCATCCCATTTTATGGTATCTCGCCAATCCATTATGCGACTGTCCGTTCGTAAACCGTCCGTTGGTAAAACATACCACCCAACGCAGAGACGCAGAGACGCGAAGAACGCAGAGAAAACCCACATAAAAAACTTTGCGCTCTCTGCGTCTCGGCGCCTTTGCGTTGGGCTTGAATCTTTTGACCTTGAATAAATAAAGCAAAAGCCATCACAGACGCACCTCAACTCCCGCTGCGGCCATGGCGCGTTTGGCTTCTTCGATGGTGTACTCACCAAAATGGAAGATGCTGGCGGCCAGTACGGCGTCGGCACGACCTTCCGTGACGCCTTCGGCCAGATGTTTGAGCTCACCGACACCACCCGAAGCGATGACGGGTACGGTGACGGCGTCGCTCACGGCGCGTGTCAGTTCCAGATCAAAACCGGTTTTAGTGCCGTCACGATCCATACTGGTCAGGAGGATTTCACCTGCGCCGTATTTCACCATTTTTTTAGCCCACTCGACAGCATCAATGCCCGTGGGTTTGCGGCCGCCGTGGGTAAATATTTCCCAGCGTCGGGGCTCGTCTTTACCACATGTTTCTTCATTGACGCATTTGGCATCAATGGCGACCACAATACATTGTGAGCCAAATTTTTCAGCGGCTTCACGCACAAACTCCGGATTAGAAACCGCCGCCGTATTAATGCCCACTTTATCGGCGCCAGCGTTCAACATGCGGCGAATATCGTCCACTGTGCGAATACCACCGCCCACGGTCAAGGGAATAAACACCTGACCCGCGACTTCTTCCACCACATGCACCATGGTTTCGCGATTGTCGGAACTGGCGGTGATGTCTAAAAAGGTAATTTCATCGGCGCCTTCCAGGTCGTAGCGCTTGGCGATTTCCACGGGGTCACCCGCATCGCGGATATCCACAAACTGAACGCCTTTTACCACACGGCCATTGTCCACATCGAGACAAGGAATAATACGTTTTGCTAAACCCATGATGACACCCCGTCTCTAGTATCGAGGGGCGAGTATCGAGGAAAAGCCGATTTAAGGGTTTCTTTTGTCACTGGTTACTTGCCTTTGGAGGCGGCGTTGCCTAACTCGTCGGCGAGTTTTTGGCCTTCTACAAAGTCCAGAGTGCCTTCATAGATAGCTCGGCCGGTAATGGCACCGGTTATGCCTTCATCGGCGACGGCGCACAGTGCGCGGATATCGTCGAGGTTGGTAATGCCGCCCGAGGCGATGACGGGAATTTTAATCGCCTGTGCGAGTTTCACGGTGGATTCCACGTTGACGCCATTCATCATGCCGTCACGAGAAATGTCGGTGTAAATAATCGATTCAACACCGTCGTCTTCAAAGTGCTTGGCCATATCGATAACATCGTGATGTGACAATTTCGACCAGCCATCAATGGCAACTTTACCGTCTTTGGCATCCAGACCAATAATAATGTGGCCGGGAAAACTCAGGCAGATGTCCGACACAAAATGCGGTGCATTAACGGCCTTGGTACCGATGATGACGTACTTCACACCGGCATCCAGGTAGGCTTGAATGGTGTCTTCGTCACGAATACCGCCACCGATTTGCACCGGCACATCGGGGAAGGCTTTGACAATCTCATGCACGATTTCAGCATTCATCGGTCGCCCTTCAAATGCCCCGTTAAGGTCCACCAGATGCAAACGGCGCGCGCCGGCCTCTACCCAGCGTCGCGCCATGGCGACGGGGTCATCAGAAAACACAGTGTCATCTTCCATGCGACCTTGTTTTAGGCGCACACACTTACCGTCTTTTAGATCAATTGCCGGTATTAAAAGCATCGTATATGTCTCGCTAGCGTTTTTTAAGAAAGTTTAATGACAGACATTCGTCTTCCCTTTCGGGAATGCAACGTGATTACTGCCCGTCCCAGGCCACAAAATTGGCGTACAACTGTAAACCCGCCTGTGCACTTTTTTCCGGATGAAACTGCACGGCAAAGATGTTCTCTTTGGCGATGGCAGCCACAATGGGGAAACCATACACCACCGAGCCGGCCACGGGCTCCGGGCCCGAGGGTTGTACAAAATAACTGTGTACAAAATAAAAACGGCTGTCCGGCATAATGTCTTTCCACAAGGGATGCGGCATCGTTTGGTCTACCTGATTCCAACCCATGTGCGGCACTTTAAGATGCTCGTCTTTGACCGGGTCGAGCAGATCGTTACCAAACGGCTCGACGGTACCGGAAAAGATGCCCAGACACTCAACACCATCATTTTCAGCGCTGCGTTCCATCATGGCTTGCATACCCACGCACACACCCAGCAGTGGGCGTCCACTGTCGGCGACTTGCTTGACCACCACGTCGAGTTTCAAACGTTTTAGCTCGCCCATGCAATCACGCATGGCGCCAACGCCGGGTAGCACGACTCGGTCGGCGGCTAATATTTGCTTGGGGTCTGATGTGACCACGACGTTATGATCGCCCGGCACATGCTCCAGGGCCTTGGCCACGGAGTGCAGGTTGCCCATACCATAGTCGATTATTGCAACAGTATTCATTTTATCAACAGACTCTTACAACTTGCCTTTAGTGGTAGGCAGGATATCGCCCATGCGCGGGTCGCGCTCTACGGCCATGCGCAGGGCACGGCCAAAGGCTTTGAAGATGGTTTCGGCAATGTGGTGTGAATTTTTACCGCGCAAATTGTCGATGTGCAAGGTGACCATGGCGTGGTTGATGAAGCCTTGGAAAAACTCTACCAGCAGATCCACGTCAAAGTTGCCAACGCGCGCGCGTGGATACTCAGCATGATGCTCCATACCGGGACGACCGGAAAAATCAACGACGACGCGAGACAGGGCTTCGTCCAGGGGCACATAGGCATGTCCGTAACGACGGATGCCTTTTTTATCACCAACGGCTTCGGTAAAAGCCTGGCCCAGGGTGATGCCCACATCTTCCACGGTGTGGTGGGCGTCGATATGCAGATCGCCCTTGGCACGAATAGTCAGGTCGATCATGCCGTGGCGCGCCACTTGGTCCAGCATGTGGTCTAAAAAGGGAACACCGGTATCGACGTCACAGGTGCCTTTGCCATCAAGGTTGACGCTGACTTCAATTTGGGTTTCCAGGGTATCTCGTTTAATCGTGGCTTTACGGTCAGCCATTGTTATCTCTCCACAAAATCTAATTTTCTACATCTAATTTTCTAAATCTAAAGTTACTAACATCTAAAGTTACTAAAGCCAGGCTACCGAAGGCTGCCTGACGCAATGCTTGTTACGCAGCAACGCTACGTGACCCACTCTTTACTGAACCGCGTAGCATAACGCCTTGCGCGGGCTGATTGAAGCAGAACCTTTTAACTCGCCCTTCATCCCGGATTACCTTTCATTCGTCATCCCGGCGCATACCCTCTGGGGCATAAAGGTCGGGACCCAGGGGGCTTACCGCGACAAATGACGGTTAAACGCAGCCTCAGAGCTTGATAACGGAGGATTTGGTGAAAATGCAGACCTAAAGCGCCTGCCGCAACGCCGTCAAAAAGGCGGTATTTTCTTCTGCCGTACCCACGGTAACGCGTAAACACTGGGCTAAGGGCCCTTCTGTCGCGCCCATATTTTTGATCAGCACTCCCTGTTCTTTTAGTGCCGCAAACACTTTTTTCGCTTTGGGCACTCGGAATAGGATGAAGTTGGCACGACTGGGAAAGGGCTGGACACCTGCCGTCGCCTGCAATTCCGTCATTAATAACGCCCGGTCAGTGCAAATTTGCTGCGTTTGCTTGTCCAGCACCTCTCGATGAGCCAGGGCAAATTCTGCGCTCACCTGGGTTAGTACATTAATATTATAGGGCAGACGCGTTTTATCGAATTCGCCCAGCCACTCGCTTGGCCCAGCCAATAGCCCCAAACGCAACCCGGCAAGGCCCATTTTGGAGACGGTGCGCATCACCACTAAATTGTCGTACTTGCCCAGCTCGTCCATGAAGCTGTCACCGGCAAAGGCGTGGTACGCCTCGTCCACCACCACCAAACCGGGGCTGGCGTCGATCACCGCGTGTACGGCGTCGCGATCAAACAGGTCACCGGTGGGGTTGTTGGGATAGGCCAAAAACACCACAGCTGGCTGATGTTTTTCAATGGCGGCCAGCATGACGCCCATATCCAGGGAAAAATCAGCGGCCAACGGCACACCGACATATTCCATGCTGGTAAACGTCGCGATCATTTTGTACATCACGAAACTGGGTTCAGGCGCGAGGATAACCCGCCCCGGCTGCGCCAGTGTCAGCGCGATCATCTGGATCAACTCATCTGAGCCGTTACCCAAAATCACGTCCATCCCAGACGGTACACCCATAGCCTCCGCTAGACTTGCTTTGAGCCCCGCCGGTGATGGGTCTGGGTATCGGTTAAGACTCACCTCGCGCAGTACGGCGAGCCAGTCGTCCACCATTTTTTCCGGCCACTGATAAGGGTTTTCCATAGCATCCAGCTTAATGAAATTGGCCGAGTCCGGCACGTGATAAGCAGACAGCGCTTTAATTTCCGGGCGAACCCAGGCTTCCGCCTTATGTTTTTTTTGATTCATGTTTATTAGCCACAAAGAAGTCACAGAAACGCAAATGCGCACCGACGTTCAGGCTTCCCACTATGTGGGGATACCTTTGCGTTCTTTGCACCTTCGCGTCTTTGCGTTAGTTTTTACCCGGGCATCACCCCTTAATTCGATATTCCGCCGAACGCGCATGCGCTTCCAGCCCTTCTCCACGCGCCAATATGGATGCCACCTTGCCCAACTCCGAGGCACCGTCCGCCGAGCACATAATAAGACTCGAGCGTTTCTGGAAGTCATAAACACCCAGTGGCGAGGAATAACGTGCGGTGCGCGATGTGGGCAATACGTGGTTCGGCCCGGCGCAGTAATCGCCCAATGCCTCGGCAGTGTAACGCCCCATGAATATAGCACCGGCATGTTTGATGCTTTTAGCCATGGCCTCCGGATTTTCAACGGACAGCTCAAGATGCTCCGGCGCGATGTGGTTGGTGATGGCCACCGCTTCGTCTAAATCCTTCACCAGAATCAGGGCGCCGCGATCCTTAAGTGAGGTGCGAATAATGTCAGCACGCTCCATGCCGGGCAGTAGCTTGTCGATGCTGGCCTGCACGTTGTCGAGATAATCGGCATCGGGGCTGAGCAGAATAGATTGTGCGTCTTCGTCGTGCTCGGCCTGGGAGAATAGATCCATAGCGATCCAGTCCGGGTCGGTCTGGCCATCGCAAACAACGAGGATTTCAGAAGGCCCGGCGATCATATCAATACCCACAACCCCGAACACATGGCGCTTGGCGGTGGCCACGTAAATGTTACCGGGGCCGACGATTTTATCGACCTGGGGCACGGTTTCAGTACCGTAAGCCAAGGCCGCTACGGCTTGCGCACCGCCGACGGTAAACACCTGGTCTACGCCACAAATCGCCGCTGCTGCAAACACTAGCTCATTGATTGCGCCGTCGGGTGTTGGCACTACCATAATAAGTTCAGCAACCCCGGCCACTTTGGCAGGAATGGCATTCATCAATACCGATGAAGGGTATGCGGCCTTGCCACCCGGTACGTACAGTCCCACGCGATCCAGCGCTGTAACCTGCTGGCCCAGCAACGTACCATCGGCCTCGGTGTAACTCCAGGAGTCCTGTTTTTGATGCTCGTGATACACGCGCACACGGTCTGCGGCTTTTAACAAGGCCTCACGCTGTTCGGTGGGAAGGCCGTCCAAAGCCTGTTGCAGTCGTGCGGCGGGAATGTTCAGCGCACTGATATCAGCCACGGAAGTGCGGTCAAAGCGATTGGTGTATTCCACCAGCGCAGCATCGCCACGAGAACGAATGTCCGCAATGATGCCCAACACCGTGTCGTTCACTGCCTGATCAGATACGGATTCCCAGGCCAGTAGCGCATCCAGCTGCGGCCAGAAATCGGAGGTGCTGCTATTGAGTCGTTTGATTGTTGTCATTTTGTGCTTTCTTCACGTCTTAACGGATTAAGAGTGGGCAGTGCCCACCCTACCTTAAGTGTATGAAAAGTAGTGTATGAAAAGTTATGCATCAAGGCCTGCATTAATCTATTGCGTCGGCAATCTGCTCAATGAGTTTCTTCACGCGCACATGCTTCATTTTCATCGCGGCTTTGTTAACGATGAGCCGTGAACTGATGTCCGCGATATGCTCAAAGGGCTCCAGTCCGTTGGCGCGCAGTGTATTGCCCGTATCGACCACGTCAACAATACGGTCTGCCAGGCCAACCAATGGTGCCAGCTCCATAGAACCATACAATTTGATGATTTCTACTTGTTCACCCCGGTTGGCGTAAAAGCGCCGGGTGCTGTTGACGAACTTGGTCGCCACACGAAGCCGCCGACCGGGAGACACATCCTGCTCGCCCTTACGACCTGCCGTCATTAATTTACAACAGGCAATCTTCAGATCCACGGGCTCATAAAGACCTTCGCCCCCATGTTCCATCAACACATCCTTACCCGCCACACCAATGTCCGCCGCACCATATTGCACATAAGTCGGCACGTCCGTAGCACGCAGAATCAACACCTTCACATCATCGTGGTTAGTATCCAAAATCAACTTGCGACTGGTATCAGGATCATCCACCAGTTCAATGCCTGCATGACGCAACAGCGGCAACGTTTCTTTATAAATACGCCCTTTGGAAAGGGCAATTATCAAATTATTAGATTCACTCATATCAAACACACTTTACGTAAACAGTTGAGTGGGTATACCCACTGGAAAATAAAATACCGATTTAAATTTTAGTGCTTAGTGCTAAGTGCTAAGTGCTAAGCATTTAACCGTTGTCACGTTGTGTCGCTACGTGACAATTTGGCTGTTTTGTGCTCGTTTTCTGTCAGGTAACTTCGTAACCTGACCTACTTTAAACCTAGTGCTTAGTGCTTAGTGCTTAGTGCTTAGTGCTAAGCATTTAACCGTTGTCACGTTGTGTCGCTACGTGACAATTTGGCTGTTTTGTGCTCGTTTTCTGTCAGGTAACTTCGTAACCTGACCTACTTTAAAC
>NVUB02000222.1 GCA_002401775.2 Ectothiorhodospiraceae bacterium | reverse complement strand
GGGTGGGCACTGCCCACCAATTTATGCCCAATACAAGCCCCAATGGTGGGCAATGCCCACCCTACAGAAACAGAATGGGTTATTGAGTGGGAACACTTAACCTCAAGCTGAGTTTTGTTAATAGGCAAGTAAACCTATATTAATCAGTTGAATCTACTGCTGTGCGAGGAATAGAGCCCTGAGCAGATCAATGGCTAAACCATGAAAAAAACACAAGACACGATGAGTCATAAATGGGTCGACCAGGATGTACTGAAAGATAAAGCTCAGGGCAGAGAACAAACCGTACCGCCATTAACGCGCGTCCCAGCGTTGTTGACCATCAATATCGATACGCTGACGGGAAACTGACACCCTTTATTGGCAACTGAGTTGTTTTATACCTGAAGAATTAATTAAATGAAACTAACCGTTTAGCGCAGCATTGTGAATCCACAATATCATGCTATGCCTAACTTATTATCATTATGCATCTAATCATTTGTTTTTACATTTAGTTGCTGGCGAAATAATTGCATTAATAACTCTATATTGTTAATTCCCGGATAATTGGCTCGCGTGATAAAGGCTATTTTTCTATGTGGGCCAGGTTCGTTCAGGTGAACCGCTTTTAATTCTAAATTTCCAGATAATAACTGATTAAGTGCCATCGCGGGTATGAATGTTGTCCCCATTCGCCCAGCAACCATTTGTATCAACATATTCAGGCTGGTAGAGGCAAGTAATGAGTCGGTTTCACTGAAAGGCAGCTTGCACGCTGCTAGCGCATGTTCCTTTAAGCAATGTCCGTCTTCCAATAACATCAGGTGAGACTGCTTCAACTCGGCACTGACAATCTCTTTTTTCTGGGCCAGTAAATCATCGCTATAAGTGATCCAATAAAAGTCTTCTTCCCAAAATTCAAAGGCAAGCAAACCCTTAATATCAAAAGGTAATGCCAGAATGGCCGTATCCAGCTCTCCATTTTTGACTTTGTTAACCAGTATATGAGACTGATCCTCAATAATGCGCATCTGAAAATCAGGGTATTGATGACGTATACTGGGTAACACACTTGGCAGTAAGTACGGACCAATAGTGGGGATAATGCCGAGTGACATTGGGTAGCTTAAAGGCGCTTTCAATGCCTTCCCCAGCTGCTTTAGGTCATCCATTTGGAGTTTTATCTCCCGCGCTTTTTTAAGACATTGAATGCCTACCGGTGTTATCAGTACCTTTTTATTGTCACGCTCAAATACCTGAAACCCTAGCTGTTTCTCCATTTCAGTAATTGCGGTGCTGAGTGCTGACTGGGAGACCGAGCACAGCTCGGCTGCCTTTTTGAAATGCAGGGTGTTTTCCACTGCCAGGATATAGGTAATTTGTTTGAGTGAAATCATGGTTTTATGCTTTATAAAAGGTAAACTGCATCCTATGGATTAACTGATTCGCGGCTTTTATTATTTTTTGATGGGAATTTTTCAATACATTTTCTACCGACTATTGATGCAATAATTGTGTTTTTCGCTCTAATTAATTCATAGAACACTTCATCTTCCGATGCTCCAACACCGGAAAATTCCGCCGTACCGATGCCTGATGTGCAGCATCGGTTTCCGCGATGACAAAACCAGAACCGCTGGGTAGTCGATCCATCACGGCGCCCCAGGGGTCGACGATCATGCTATCGCCGTAGGTTTCTCGACCATTCACATGATAACCACCTTGTGCGGCGGCGATGACGTAGCACAAATTTTCAATGGCCCGGGCTCGCACTAATACTTCCCAATGCGCCCGGCCAGTGATGGCGGTAAACGCGGAAGGTAATGCGATTATTTCTACGCCTTTATCCAGCATGCGGCGGAAGATGCCGGGAAACCGCAGGTCATAACACACGCCTAGACCCAATCGTCCAAAGGGTGTGTCTGCGACGATGACATGTTTACCAGGTTCGATGGTTTCGGATTCGACGTAATTCTCATCGCTATCCGGTAAATGCACATCAAATAAATGCACTTTGTCGTAACGTACTACGCGCTGACCTTGATCGTCGTACAATAAACTGGCGCCCCGCACTTTGTTATCATCATCAGCCGCGAGGGGTATGGTGCCACCGACGAGCCACAGCCCATGTTTTTTTGATTGTTCAGAGAGAAAGTCCTGGATTGGACCCTCCCCATCAACTTCACGCACGGTCACTTTGTCGGTTTCCGACATGCCCATAATGGCGAAATTTTCTGGCAAAACCACTAACTGTGCGCCTGCTCCAGCCGCCATGCCAATCAAACGCTCGGCTTCGATCAGATTGGCGTTTACGTTAGGGCCCGAGGCCATTTGAATTGCTGCGACTTTTGCCATTTGCTTCCCTATTTAACTTTTTTATTGATGGAATATGAGGGAAATCATAGCACCATTGACTATTCAGCCAACAGGCCCTGGTTAACGTAGTATTACAAATCTTCGTCGTCAAGGCTGTCATCAATCGCATCATCTGCTGACTGCGATGATTTAACCTTTTTAATCACCGGGGCATTCCAGCTACCGGTGATGGTATATTGCGTTTTTGTGGCATCATCGATGGTGGGCTTGAATATTTTTTGTGCCAGCAGAATAACGGCGCCGATTTGCGGTGTTGCACCGAGTATCCCAAGCACGGGTAAGGTTTCCGATACATGGGGTGTTACGGTGACCAATTGGTCATAATCCTGAGCTTCAAGGCCGGTGCGGCCTGCAATATCAACCCGTGCCGCCGGCCCTTTCATATAAAAATTGTTGGTGTAGGCATCCCCGTCTTCGATGGTAAAATTTCCTTTGATGCGATCAAACCCAAAGCCTTTTTTAAAGACGTCTGAAAAATCCAGTAATAGTCGACGCGGTAGTGCCTGGACACTCAACATGCCGAACATGCGGCCTGCGCCGGGATCAATGTCCAATACATAACCATCACTCAATGACATTTTCAGTTTGCCTTGAATACCGCTGGCATCCACATCTGCAAAAGATCCCGGCCACTTTAATTCAACATCAATCGTTCCTTTACCATCATCGATGCCCCCCACATAATCCAATGCTTTTAAGGTACGGCCAAAGTTTGAACTCTTCAGGTGCATTTGTAGATTGGATTGTTGCTTTTTACCTCGCATGTACCAGCCTCCACGCGCGGTGACTGTGGTGGCGCGTGGTTTTAGAATCAGCTGCTCAATGCGCACACCATCAACAACCTTTGTTGTTTCCAGTCGCACGGCTCCCAATTTCAGCTTAAGGTAACGAAAATCTTTTATGCGAATATCCAGTGCAGGCATATCACGAGGATCCATGGCGCCTTCTCCGACTTCAGGCTCCACCAGATAACTGTATGCCAAATCAGCAATGACAGGGTTCGTCTTCAAGTCGTAGGGGATCATCACAGTGCCTTTGATTTCTTTGCTGTTAACGTCCACCAATAGCGCATTATCCTGATTCGTCAGTTTTACCCGCGCGTTATGAATTTGCTGACCGTAGGCTTCAAATACTCTCGCCGCCACATCGGCTGAATCCAATATGCGGAACGGGCTTGATGTTGTTGATTGTTGCTGCGCGCCAGCCGCGGATGCAGGCATCAATTGTGCCTCTCTATTGGGTAACAAATAACGCCACTCATCCAGAGACACGGTGTCCAACCAACCCAATACACGCAAACCTGGCGTATCGGGAAGTACGGCGATTCCCGCATTGAAGCGTACCTCAGCCCGCAGCTCATCGGGGGACCCCAGGCCATTCAGTGCAATAATACTATCCACAGTACCGCCATAATTTATTTGCAAAACTGGAGATTGCCCGGAAAAAAACTGGACGCGCAATTCCAGACTGCCCGCATCTTCTGCCTGCTTGTCGAAGGGTGAAGGCAATTTCGTCGCGACGCCTTTCAGGTTGGATTGCACATACAACGTCGCGGGCTGAGAGGGTTTCGTGTTGTTAGATAAATTGTTAGATATGTCGCCACTCGTATCAGCGTCGTCATCAAGGGGGATATCAAACAAAATATTCCAAGCACCATCCCCCTCTAAAAAATCCACCATCACAGGCGCATAATGTGCTGCCAGGTCCGGTGCATCAAATAGACCATTTGCGCTAATACGTACCTTGCGTGAGGAACCAAATACCCCGGTAGCAACATTTATTTTGGTGGGTTGACCTAACAATTCCGTTTCAATATTCTCGGCTTGCAAACCATCTTGGAAAAAATTCAAACGCCCTGTCATTTCACTCAATACCCGTCCAAGGGGTGGAATCGACAAGCTGTTTTCTGTCAGATCTACCCAACCACTCACCTCAGTTTCATCATCAGTGCCGATGGGCAAGTGCAGCTCCAGCTTCAGGATACTGTCCCCAGTGGTCGACATATCCTCTAAATGTTGTCCGAATGCCGCATAAAGTGGCGGGCTGGCCACTAGGTAATCGAGTTTTTCCTGAGTACTGCCTTGAATTTCACCATCAATTGTCAATAACAGGGGCGTCGCAGACATGTCGACGATGCCGACATTCGCCCAACGAATCTGGTTCGAATATATATCGCCACGTTGCATATTAATAAACATGCCACGTCCCTCAAAACGCACATCCGCCTTTATCGCAGTAATCGGAGGCCAATCATTGGCATAATTAAGGCTGGCGTCTTCCACCGAAAAAGCCAACTCAAATTTCCCGTCTCCGTCATCAAAGGGGAAGTTATTTAACATTCCATGAAAAACCGCACCGCCTGACACTATACGTGCTCTGACAAAGGCCTCGTCTAACCAGCTAATGGCGTCCTCAGACATAGCTCCGGTGGGAAGATAGCGTGCAATCTGACTGCCGTCACCGTCTTTAAAATCGACAATTAATGACATAAAGGGTGAATCGTTAGCCGCATCCTGAATGATATCAAGCGAGATCGACGCGGAAATATCTTCATTACCGAGCACTAAGTTTCGTCCCGCGATACGCCACTGATCATCGTTTACCGCCCACGTTACATTCCCACGTAATTCATCGACCGGCATCGGCCAACGAAATAACGAAGGGAACCGTAATGTAACGGAGGCGTGTTGCAAGTCAATTTGGCCACTTGCTTGAGCATTCGTAGCAGTGAGCCATAGCTGCCCATCCACACTTTCAGCGGCAGGAATATTTTGCCAGGCATTGAGTGAAGCATTGTGCAATCCGGCGTAAACCTGATATTGCATCGTCTCGCCTCCTTGCCAATGAAGGTGTGCATTTTTAATGTCGCCACGCGCCGCAATGGCCTGTAATGGCTGCTGCAATTTTTCACCACCCACCGAAAACAATGTTAATAATTCGGAAATATCTTCGAGTTGTAAATAACTGAAAACGGCATCGACTGTCGGCTGACCACTGACCCGTTCAGCAATATTGAGTGACACTCGCGAAGGCTGCCACTCACGTGAATCACGCGCCAACATCAGTTCATCACCCTCAAACAACCAGCCAGACTTATGCCTTCGCCAAGAAAATGTTCCAGCCATCCGGTCCAGCAACAGGGTTTCCGGCTTGATTGATTGTGGCTTTTTTTGCGGTAAGTTTTGCGGTAAGTTTCCCGGAACCATCGTCAAACCTGCGGCATCTACATCCCCCGTCAGATATTGCAAAATGCCTTCTTTCCATTGTCCCCACACCCGAAAGCCCGCGCTATCGATGGAAACATTAACGCCCGCAATGGACTGGGGCTCAAACAGTTCAGCAAGATGTACATGTTCCCCGGCGATAAATACTTGGGTACTGCGTCGTTTTGTCGACATGGGGTCTCCCCACATATCGATTCTCAGTATCATTGATTTCCCTAACTCACTCGACAGCGTCAGCGCCGCATCCAATTGGTGGCGGTTACCATCATTACGTAGAGAGAGATTAACGGCTGAAAAGTGCATTTTACGCCCAGCACCCATTTCGTCCTGCCAGGTGATGTCACTGTCTTCAAGATTCAACTGATCTTGAGAAAACAACCATGTCAGAAATGGTTTTACATCTTCACTCTGCCGGGGTAAATTTTTCTTTGTCTTATTTTCAACGAGCTGTGATGGCAGCCCAACGACTGAAAACTGCCCCTGTTGGTCGCGGGTAAGGACTAAATTTACGCCAACGAATGTGATATCTGAAAAAACGATCTGTCTCTGCCGTAGTGATGACAGCAAATTCAAGCCAAGCCGCACTTTTTCAAGCCGTAATACGGGTTGCTCTCCCATCTCGTCCAATAAGGAGAGATCACGCAACACCAGCGAAGGCCCCCAACCATGCCATTCGGCATCCAGGGCTCGAACAATGACTGGCTGATTTAGGTAGTCGCTGAATCGCTCACCCACTTCAGCGCTATATTGATCCGCAAAGGGAAGCAACAACCGGGCGATGGCAAAACCTGTCGCCAGCAATACCACGACCGCCGCAATCGCGTACCAGGCGCTAACCCAAAGGTATCGATATATCTTGGTAACAAGGCTTGATGACACAGCGGGTTTACATACGAACTATGAAAATTTGAACATACGTGGGGTTAAAGGCTGTCACATCAACACCACATCAAATTGTTCCTGGGTGTAGAGGGTTTCCACCTGAAAACGAATGGGACGTCCAATAAACTCTTCCAGTTCGGCAACGCTGCTGGATTCTTCGTCTAACATTAAATCAATGACCTCGCTCGAGGCCAGCACCAGAAACTGCGCTGGTTCATATTGGCGCGCTTCTCGAAGCAGTTCACGAAACACTTCGTAACAAACTGTTTCTGCGGTCCGCACTGAACCTCTCCCCTCACAAGTGGGGCAGGCTTCGCACAATACATGTTCCAAACTTTCACGTGTGCGTTTACGGGTCATTTCAACCAGACCCAAGCCCGACACTTCGCAAATGTGGCTTTTAGCACGATCCCGCTCTAACGCTTTTTCTAACGCCCGCATGACTTGTTCACGATGCGAGACATCCTTCATGTCAATAAAGTCGATAATAATAATGCCGCCCAGGTTACGCAGCCGTAATTGGCGGGCGATAGTCAATGTGGCTTCGAGGTTGGTTTTAAAAATCGTCTCTTCGAGGTTGCGGTGCCCAACAAAAGCACCTGTATTTACATCAATGGTGGTTAATGCTTCCGTTTGGTCGACAATAAGATAGCCACCAGACTTCAATTGCACCTTGCGGCTTAATGCCTTCTGTATCTCATCTTCAATTCCATAAAGGTCAAAAATAGGGCGTTCGCCGGGATAATATTCAATACGATCCGCCAGTTCTGGTATGAATTTTTGCGCAAACTTACTGGCTTTTTCAAAATTTTCACGCGAGTCGATACGCACCTTTTCAACGCCAACATCTACCTGGTCCCGCATGGTACGCATCACAAGAGACAAATCACCGTGAACCAGCGTGCCAGGCGAGCAATCTTTCGCGCGTTCTTGCATTTCCATCCAAATTTTATTGAGGAAGGCCATGTCCGAGCGGATTTCTTTTTCACTCACACCTTCAGCCACAGTACGAACAATGTAACCGCCACCCCCTAACGCTTCCGCCAGGGAGCTAACTACATCTCGCAAACGGCGGCGTTCTTCTTCACTTTCCAGCTTTTGCGAGACACCGACATGATCTTCACCGGGCATATACACCAAAAACCGTGCGGCAACCGATAAATGTGTCGTCAACCGTGCACCTTTAGTGCCCAACGGGTCTTTTACGACCTGAACCAATATATCCTGACCCTGGTGTAATAAGTCCTGAATAATATTTTCGCTGGGTTTGATGTTGCTAGAGCCGTTCTCCGCACTATTATCGCCTCCGCCGTTGCTTCCGTCTCCATTGTCTGCACTGGCACCGTTACTACCACCACGAATAGCGATGTCAGAAGCGTGCAAAAATGCCGTTCGCTCTAAACCAATATCAATAAAAGCCGCTTGCATTCCGGGTAGCACCCGTACCACTTTTCCGCGGTAAATATTACCCACCATGCCACGACGGCTAGCACGCTCAATAAAGATTTCTTGCAACACGCCATTTTCGACCATTGCGACCCGAGTTTCGCGCGGAGTAACGTTGATTAAAATTTCTTCGCTCATAATTGTTATATGACCTTTGTTATTTTTTTAGTTCAGCGACGCATGAAACGGCAAGCGGTAGAATTCCAAAGGGCTTTAAAAGTTCGCCGGTTTCAAATAACGGCAACCCCATAACCCCCGAATAACTGCCTTCGATTCGTTCAACGAACAATGCCGCGAGTCCTTGTATTCCATAGCCTCCAGCCTTGTCCTTAGGCTCACCGGTATGCCAGTAGGCCAGCCGGTCTGCTGCTTCAATGACTCGAAAATAAACCCGACTTTCGCTCATTCGCACTTCTGCTCTATCTTGCCCGAGAATGTCCTTCCCCACCACGGCCAAAGCGGATAAAACCTGATGGCTACGGCCCGACAATTGCGCCAGCATTGCCAGTGCCACAGCCTTATTTTCTGGTTTACCCAGAATTTCCCCGTCAACCACCACCGCAGTATCGGCCCCTAATACTGGCCGCAGTTTAGCTTCTGGGAGAGTTAGTAGGCCTGCCTGGGCCTTTCCCAGGGCCAAACGTTGGACATATTGTGAGGGAGTTTCTGGTGATAAATACTGCTCCGAGACTGATTGTGGCAGCACCACAACATTTATGCCGATTTGTGCTAACAGTTCGCGACGACGGGGAGAAGACGAGGCTAAATAAAGGTCGGGCAATGACATAAGCGGCTAAGACGGAAACAGTAAATTGATGAAATTGCGTATTCGTTGAATGTTTACCCTAAATTAATCAGTTGAGTCGAGTCTGGAACACAGGCCGAGGGCGACTATGGCTCTGACTGATGGGCTCTGACTGATAGGCACTCACTAATAGGCACTGAAGATAAAAGGCTTTTTGGTACGGTGCCATAGGCGTTCGCAGTAGATCCAACTAATTAATTTAGGGTTAATATCGGCCCGGTTCAACGATGGTAAGGATGATTCTGTAAAATACTCCAGGCTCGGTAAAGCTGCTCGGCAACGACGATACGCACCAGGGGGTGTGGCAGTGTAAGATTGGATAAAGACCAACGTTGCTCTGCGCGGGCGATACACTCCGCCGCTAATCCCTCGGGGCCGCCGACTAACAGTGCCACATCTCGACCATCGTGTAACCAACTGTCCAGCTCTGTGGATAAAACCTCAGTCGTCCAGGCACGCCCTGTCACTTCCAACGTAACAATACGAGCACCCTTGGGCACAGCCGCTAACATTTTTTCGCCTTCCTGGTGGGTAATACGGGCAATATCTGCACTCTTGCCGCGCTTACCCGCCGGAATTTCAATCAGCTGCAAGGCACAGTCTGCCGGCAAACGCCGTGCATACTCTGAATACCCCTGAACCACCCAGACCGGCATTTTTGAGCCTACTGCAATCAAAGCAATACGCATTGGTTCACACTAGGCCTGACGGAATGCCGACAAGCATATTATATTGGCTTCTCATTCTGGCCCGGCATTTTTACTCGGCACTGTTTGCAACGTCAGCGGCGGGCTCCGTTTCCCAGAGGCGTTCTAACTGATAAAAGTCACGCACCTCTGCCTGAAATACATGCACGACCACATCGCCTAAATCGACAAGCACCCATTCTCCGGTCTCTTCGCCCTCGAAACCAATCGGTGGCACGCCCTTTTTTTTGGCTTCGTCTATTACATTACTCGCCAGTGATTTTACATGTCTCGCCGATGTACCGGTGGCGACCACCATAACATCCGTGACATTGGTTTTTTCGCGGACATCCAATATTCGCACATCCACTGCTTTTAAATCATCCAATGTTTCAAATACGAGATGGGTTAATTCTTCTACCTTCATTTGCTTTTCCTGATACGTCTGTTGATACAATAAGTTTGTCGGATACAACTTGCCGGATACAACACGTTTGTTGACACACATTTTTTAAATAAATACCAACATAATGTATACCGAGCGTTCTTCTGATCCTTCCTTTTACTTCCTTACGTTAGCGTCCCTTACTAACGTTCAGTACTTTTCGCTGGCAAACAACCTGTGCCCCATATAACAATGCGTTTGATTATGAGCTTGCTGTCCTTACTCCTAATGCAGAAAACCGATACAAGCCATGCAACCGAATCAAATTCCATACGGGATCAGGCACTAAAAAACGTGCGCTCTTCCCCGCCTCCACCAACGTGCGAATATCCGTGGCGGAAATATCCAAAGATGTTACTTTTTGGAGAAAAATTTTACCGGCGGGCTGGGCCTGTAAATCGGTAGAAGCCATGGTGTGGCACTCTCTCCAAAGCTGTTGAATACCGGCGCTCGCCACGGAAATATCCAATTCCCAGCCCGGACGATGAGTAACAACAATATGAGCCAGTTGCAGGATTTCTTTCCATCGATGCCAGGAATCCAACGTTAAAAAGGCGTCCATCCCCAAGACCAGACACAGAGGCTCGTCGCCCAAATCCTTACGCAAAGAAGACAAAGTGTCTGCCATAAAGGACTCTCCTTCGCGCATCATTTCTCGGTTATCGACCAGCAGATCCGGTTCCGTACCCACCGCAGCCCGCAGCATGGTTAAACGCTGCCCAGGATTGGCGACAGGTGTGGCGCGATGTGGTGGCTGAAAGGCCGGAATCAGACGCATTTCGCGCAAAGCCAATGCCTGCTTCACGTCCAGCGCAGGCCTCAAATGGCCAAAATGCACAGGATCGAAAGTACCTCCAAAAACACCGATCATGGTCGGTATCCCGTTTCTAGGAGCGAGTAACCCGTGGCTAGGACCACATATCGAGATTTCAAGATTGCGCCCATTCGCTTTTCCTAGTGCTTCGCCCTTCGGTACTCGTCACTGGCCGCATTTAACCACGGACTTGCCCGTCCCCCAGGACGATATACTTCTGCGACGTCAGCCCTTCTAACCCCACCGGCCCGCGTACGTGAATTTTGTCGGTACTGATGCCTATTTCAGCGCCTAGTCCATATTCAAAACCATCGGCGAATCGTGTGGAGGCGTTGACCATAACGGAGGAAGAATCCACTTCGGCGAGGAAACGCCGGGATCGTGTGTAATCCTGCGTGATAATGGCCTCGGTATGGCCAGAGCTGTGTTTGTGCAAGTGTTCGATGGCATCGTCCAGGCCGTCTACCACGCGAATGGACAGAATCGGCGCAAGATATTCTTCATCCCAGTCTGCTTCGCTTGCCGCGTTGATACCCGACAAGATATCCCGCGTACGGGAACACCCTCGTAATTCCACATTTTCTTTGGCGTACTCCGCTTGCAGGCGAGGCAATACCTCGGCGGCTACGGCCGTATCCACCAGCAAGGTTTCCATGGCATTACACACACCGTAACGATGACATTTAGAATTAAAGGCGATATCCACCGCCATATCGAGGTCTGCTGCCGCATCAATATACACATGGCAAACGCCGTGTAAGTGTTTAATCACCGGCACGGTGGCTTCCGCACTAATGCGTTCAATGAGTCCTTTGCCACCGCGCGGTACGATCACATCCACGTACTGTGGCATGGTAATAAGTTCACCCACCGCCGCTCGATCCGTCGTTTCAATTACTTGCACTGCTAATGCGGGCAAACCGGCTTTTTCAAGCCCGCTATTAATCGCTTTAGCAATGGCCAGATTAGAATGTTTGGCCTCTGAACCACCGCGCAAAATCGCCGCATTACCGGACTTCAGGCACAGGCCAGCGGCATCTGCGGTGACGTTGGGGCGTGATTCATAAATAATACCAATAACCCCCAGAGGCACACGCATTTTGCCGATTTGCAGGCCAGATGCATGATATTTCATGTCGGTAATTTCACCAACGGGGTCTGGCAGAGCAGCAATTTGTCGCAGGCCTTCGGCCATACCGGCAATACGCTCCGCGTTAAGCTCAAGGCGATCTAGCAGCGCCGCATCAAGGCCGTCCTTTTTACCTTGTGCCAGATCCTTGGCATTTTCGACGATTAATGTCTCTTGCGCCGCCATTATCGCATCGGCAATATTCAGCAATGCCGTGTTTTTTACGCCCGTTTCGGCTCGCGCCAACGCGCGTGAAGCCGCGCGGGCCTGTTGACCCAGGTCGTTCATGTAATTTTTAATGTCCATCTTCTCAATTCTCGTTCCCATAGGGTGGGCAGTGCCCACTAATTGCACCAAGCCAAACCACGCTGGTGGGCCCTACGGGCTTCATGTTACTCAGCCCGCAGCCCGGAAAAGCTGTACTCCGGCCATTAATAAGGTTAATTGTAACAACTCATCCCATGCATTGCCCGTTGCTGCGCCCTTTATTACACGATCCAACCGTGCCGCACGGCGTAACATCTGCTGCCAGCGGGCGCGATTATGGCGCTGAAGCCCCATTTTCACTGGCCCCTTGCGCTTACCCCACACCCGCGCCAGAACACCATCTAACCCTTTACCGCTCTCAATTTGAGCCGCCATATCCGCCAAACTGCGCAGCTCGCGGGTAAGGGCCCACAACACTAATATCGGCTCAACTCCCTCAGCACGCAAGCCATCCAGCATTCTCGTCAATCGTGCAGCATCTCCGGCTAAAGCCGTATCCACCAATCCAAACACATCAAATCGGGCGCTATCCGCCACCGCCGCCTCCACCTGTTCTGCCGATAACGGGCCAGGGCCATTGAGCAGTAGCAGCTTGTCGACTTCTTGTGCTGCTGCCAACAGATTACCCTCGACCCGTTCTGCAATAATCCGTACAGATTCCCGGTCGGGTTGCAAACCACGGGAGCGCAAACGTTGGTCCAGCCAACGCGGCATTTCAGCCGTTTCCACAGGCCAAACCTGCATCGTTACACCCACCGTATCCAGCGCCTTATACCACTTTGCAGATTGTGAGCGTTTATCCACTTTGCCACTACTTATCAGTAAAATGGTGTCTTCAGGTGGTCGCTCAACATATTCCGCCAGTACCGCACCGCCGTCTTTGCCCGGTTTACCCGAGGGCAGACGCAAATCGATAACCCGCTTTTCAGCAAACAAAGACATGGCATTGCTCGCAGAAAGCAATTCATTCCAGTCAAAGCCCTTTTCCGCATGCATCACCTCGCGTTCGGTATAGCCTTGCTTGCGAGCGTGGCGACGTACCGCATCAGCGGACTCTCCCAGCTGCAAGGGCTCATCACCGCTGAAAAAATAAACGGGTAACAGTGCTTTTTTCAGGTTCGCTTCGAGCTTATCCGGGAAGAGCTTCATTGTTTATCCACGTTAGGTGACATTGGCTTAGATGGCGTTGGCTTAAATGGCACTGGCTTAGATGGCAGTGACTCAGATACCACAGGTTTCGCCTTCTGCAAACGCTGTAGTATTTGCAACACGGCATCACGGCGCATTTCTTTTCGTAGCTGACTCTGTTCGTTTTCTGTACCCAGTACAGCGCCCGAATCAAAACGCAGATCACGCGTTAGTGTGATCGTTTGTTCATTTAACCATACCACGCTCTCTTTACCGGCAACGTCGCGCTTTTTAAGAGAGAAGCGCACCGAATAACTCAATCCATATTCCTGAGCCCGACCCGATGAATCCACCGACAAAACTCGTTTACCGTATTGCTCAGCGCGTAATTGCAGCACCAAATCAGCAGCAGCATCGAGATTTATGCCCTTAGTTTTTAACCTGCTTTTCAATTCTGGGAGTAAATCGGTAGCCCCGTCTGCATCCTGCACCGCCATATCATCAAGTTCAGGCGGTAATTGCACAGAACCCCGCAAATGGATCCCGCAGGAAGTCAGCAGTATTAGGATGGGAACAATAAATAGTCGCATGGGCCAATTGTACGTGTTTCGGGTGGCTTACGGTCAGAAAGTGCGACATTTTAAGTCACAATCCATTACACCCACTTCCACACTAAAAACCAATGAATGGTATCCGCGCCGATGGAGAACATTCAGCCACCCTATACAAAGGCATTATATGCGGCAGCACTTAATGCCGAATAAATACTGTTATCCGCCGGCCAGGCTATTGACAATAACGTCAGCGCATCATTTCGGTGGACATTTAACCGTCATCCGAATGCCCCGCAAGCCGATATAAAAAGAATAAAAATAAAATAAATATGTGATTTTTGTGTGATGAAATAGGGGTTCTACAATATGGAAAGCAGATTAATTTTTTGTCTGCTGAAACAAATTACCGGATACATTTTTTTAGTGTCGGTACTATTTTGCTCAGCAGTAAACGCCGAATGGATCATGTCAGCACCACCTCGAGAAAGCGCGGGAAAAGGAGAAAAAGACTACGCCCCTAATCGCAGAATATCTCAGCCAAACTCTTGGTGATAAAGGTCATATACCAACACCCTGGTGACTGGATGACCTATTCGATGAATATGCAAAAGGGTAAATATGATATTGTTTTTGACGGACCACACTTAACCGCCTGGCGAATACACAACGTAAATCACATCCCCGTGGTTCGCCTTGACGGTACATTAACCTTTTACGTATTGGCAAAAAAAGACAACGCTTTCGCCAAAAGCTTATGCGCAATTTTAGGCAAGCCTGTCTGTGCGCTCGCTTCACCTAATTTGGGTACCGTCTCGATTTTTGCAATGTACAACAATCCTGTCATTCATCCTGAAATCAGAATTATTGAAGGTGGTATGCGCAAGGTGATGAAAAAGTTTATGGCGGGAGATTGCGACTATGCCGTTGTACGCGACAAATTGTATAAAAAGCTACCCCCGGAAAAACAAGCCCTCATTAAAATTCTCGGCAAAAGCCAGTCGACGCCTAATCAGTCACTATCCGTCACCACTAAAATCCCGAAAGAAAAACGTAACGCTATCATAAAAGCGTTTACTTCTATAGAAGGGACCCAGGTCGCAGACAAACTGTTATCGCGGTTTAGTAAAAAGAAAAATACTTTATCGAAACTGACATCGTTGAATTTCAAGATTTGGAGCTTTTACTGGAAGGTGTTGTTTGGGGCTGGTAGCTCTCGCTAATAGCTCTGGCGGGTAGTTAGTTCTGATCGGCAACGCTAAACCGCTTCTCAGGCTTCACCCGCTATACAAGGTATGCTAATAACGCTAACTTCTATAAGATTCAAATCCGGGTCGCGGAAATAAAATGACGCAATTGATCCTATCGCACCCGTGCGTGTCACGGGCCCTTCTAGAATTTCTACGCCACAACCTTTCACATGTTGCATTGCCTCAGGCAATGGTATTTCCGTAATAAAACACAAATCGGCCGAGCCTGGCGTGGGTGTGTTAGCTTTAGGTTCACACTCGGCCCCAGCTTTATGGAGGTTTATTTTTTGGTTACCGAATCGTAAGGCGACGCGACCTTCCCCAAAGATATGTTTTTCCATACCGAGCGTTTTTTGATAAAAGTCGGCAGTGGTTTTTATATTTTTTACGGTTAGGACTAGATGGTCTAGGTGGGTGATATTCATTGGTTGTTCGTTTTTTTATTAAGTTGGGGGGAGAGGATAGCGAACCCCAAATCCCAAAGGGAGTTCAGTGGATGTTCCGCAGTTGAATGTTCAGTTGATTAATTATTACCCTGGCGGAAGCTGCATGTTCATTCGGCACATCCATGTGCCTCACCCTCCGGGCGACCTTCGGTCGTGCGAAACGGCTTCCTGCCGTTTCGTCATTTCTTTTGAGTGGCCAAAAGCACCCTCGGGGCATAAAAAAACAGAACCAAAGAAAAGCCAATCTCTACGCTGTAGGGTGGGCTATGCCCACCCTACTTGAACCTGGAGTTTTGACCACTCAAAAATAACATGAAGCCTTCCACAAAAAACAAGAAAGCATCTGTGCCAGTTAGGCTAGAATCCTCACACGGATTTCCGTTGGGGCTCATACTTCAACCCAACCTACGGGCCACAGAATCAACTCAATTAAATTGGTACCGCATAATAATTTCCGCGACCGATCCATACCCAGATTCTTGTATTTTGACACGTTCATCAATTGATGTTTTAGAAGTCCCTTCTGTCTTGAAATACTTAAGAGCCACATCTAGTCCAATACTAAAATCACGCGTCAAAGAATATTGGGCTCCGATAGTTGAGGCAATAAAATAACCATCACTTTTATTTTTTCGAAAGCCAGAAGTTGAAAAATAAGCTGCATCTTCCCTATTAATATAACCAACCCTTACCCCAAAATACGTTTTAGTATTGCTTGATATAGATTTAATTTCAAACATACCTACACTAATTTCGGCAACCCTAAATTCATTACTTGACCTTATTGAATTATCTGAAGATTCACTTTCCCTCTCAAACAAAGACAATGTTGGCTCAAGCAAAAAGTTTCCTATTGTAATAGGTAAGTACACTTTCACTCCATTTTGAACGCCAACCCCAAGGCCGTATATAACGTCATCTGCAAATGTCACATTAAAACTCGCAAAAAATACTGTGAAACCAATCATTACTTTTTGATACGCCATTACTACTAAACTCCACTTTCGCCTAAATTTAATACCTACTTTTTACGACAACATTTAATAGCGGAGTGTGAGCACATACTACGTACCCACACATTCACTTCTGCCACTAAAACAGCTTGGTAAACCCGATATTTATACCCGAATATTCGTACGTATCCTCATCAATATACACAATATATTCACCAGCAATAAATATGTCACTATCAACAGCTATTTCAGCGCCAAAGCCATAAGAAAAACCACTTTCGTCGTCAGAAACAGTTGTATCGAAAACGGTTACTGTAAACTCAGCCTTCGTAAATCCAGCGATGCCATAAATATTTACTGAACTTGAAATTGGAATATCTCCTTTCAAAAACAATGAAATAGCGCTATCCAACTCAAACTCGAAATCTACAACACCAAACCCGGGGACAAAAATAGAACTATCATCTGAACTTAACCCGAACAAAAAGCGCCCCTCTAGGGAAACATTATCAGCAATATATGTCCCTATTTTCAAACTTAAACCAGCGGGTTTTAGAGTTGAAAGTCCATCTTCTTCATAAGCACCATTATGATAACTAGCTCCAAAATAATTTTCCCCTACTGAAGCCGAAAACACGTTCGCCGACAACAACAATGAACTTAAACTTATTACACACAACATTTTTATCATTTTTACTTCCCTTACCATTTTACGTTAATACACATATAACTCTATAATAATTACTCCCGCAAGCAGGTAATCTTATTTCTACATTACAAACCCCACTCATGCCAGAAGCTCGAGCCTAAAATTAATTACATTTTACTCACCTCACCACCACATTCACCAATCGACCCGGCACAACAATCACCTTCACTACATTCTTGCCATCGGTGAATTTTTGTACGTTTTCATCGGCCAATGCAATTTGTTCAATTACGTCTTTCGCGGCATCAGCAGAGACTTCTATTTTGCCGCGGACTTTTCCGTTGACTTGTACGACTAACTCTACGGTGTCTTGCATCATGGCGTCGGCATCTGCGCGGGGCCAGGGGGCCGTGAGGATATCGTCTTCATAACCAATGTCTTTCCATAGTGCATGGGTGATGTGCGGCACGATAGGGGACAGTAGGCGTACTACTATATCGACACCTTCGGCATAGACTGGGTCTTTGGCGTCGTTCACTTGGGTAAGGGAATTCACCATTTTCATCGCGGCGGCGATGACGGTGTTGAATTGATATTTTTCTACGTCTCGGTCGGCTTGTTCTAATAAACTGTGTAATTCAGCGCGGCGCTTTTTTTGTTCGCTGGACAACGAGGCGACGTCGACCTTACCGCCATTGGTTTGCCATTGTTTAAGGGCGTTTTGCTTTTCTTGTTGACCGTTTTCATCATGAACTAGACGCCATACCCGTTTTAAAAATCGATAAGCGCCTTCTACGGCATCGTCATTCCATTCCAGGGATTGCTCTGGTGGTGCGGCGAACATGGTGAACAGGCGCACGGTATCGGCGCCGTATTTTTTGATGAGCTCTTGTGGATCAACGGTATTTCCCTTGGACTTGGACATTTTGGTGCCGTCTTTAAGTACCATGCCTTGGGTCAACAGCTTTTCAAACGGTTCGTCTATTTCCAGTAAGCCCACATCACGCATGAGTTTGGTAAAGAATCGTGCGTACAACAAATGTAATATGGCGTGTTCGATACCGCCGACGTATTGATCTACGGGCAACCAATAATTGGCGCGTTCATCGAGCATGGCTTCATCGTTGTCTTTACACGCATAGCGTGCGAAGTACCACGACGATTCCATGAAGGTATCGAAGGTATCGGTTTCCCGTTCAGCTTTGCCACCGCATTTAGGGCAATCTGTTTCGTAAAATTCAGGCATTTTTTTGATGGGCGAACCCACGCCTTCGAATTCAACATTTTCCGGTAATACCACGGGCAACTGATCTTCCGGTACGGGTACTGCGCCGCAAGAATTACAATTAATAATCGGTATGGGTGCTCCCCAATAACGCTGACGGGAAACACCCCAGTCGCGCAAGCGATAATGGGTTTGTTTATTGCCCTTG
>NVUB02000221.1 GCA_002401775.2 Ectothiorhodospiraceae bacterium | reverse complement strand
TGGTGTTGTTTCTGGTGTTGTTTCTGGCGTTGTTTCTGGCATCGTCACCATAGCCACTAATGGCAAGATATCCACTGGGGTTAATAGGGTGCCGTCGTCAAAGACCACTTGTTCCATTTTATAATAGTCGTTAATAAACCAACCGTTGACAGTGATTTGATCTCCTGCGGCGTAGCCGATAATCAAGTTGTTACCCGATTGGGTGTAGGTCGTACCGCCGGGGGTGATGCCGGGGCCAAAGTTGATTTGGTCGGTGCTGCCGCTGGTGTCGTATTCGGAGATGATGTCTTGCCCATCACCGATAGCGAAGCGATAGATGTCGCTACCCTTGGCACCATAAAGGCGGTCGTTACCAAGGCCACCAATAAGGGTGTCGTTATCATTGTGGCCGTAGAGGTAATCGTTACCGAGACCACCATTGAGAATGTCATCACCGTCTAAACCATAGAGATTGTCATTCCCTTCAAGTGCTGAAATGACATCAGCCAAATAATCGCCATAGAGTGTTTCATTGGCATTCGTGCCATTGAAAGTCAACGTCCCGCGATAGACATCGTCGTCGGTTATTATTGGACTACCATCGTCGAAAGTGATTTCTTCGATGTGGTAGTAGGCGTTGTTAAACCAGGCATTGCTGGTGATGGTGTCGCCACCTGTCCCCACGGTGATAATGAGTTTGCTACCAAGGCGTACGAAACTAACATCTGTTGTAGTGATGCTGGCATCAAAGACTATGCGGTCAACAATGCCGGCGGTGTAGTCGTAATCAAACAAGATGTCTTGCCCAAAGCCTAATGAGAAACGATAGGTGTCAGCGCCTCGGCCTCCGGTGAGAGTGTCGTTGCCGGTGCCGCCGATGAGGGTATCGTTGTCATTTCCACCATTCAGGTAGTCGTCGCCGTCTCCTCCGGAGAGGGTGTCGTCGCCGTTTTTGCCAGTAAGTCTGTCGTTGCCGGCCAGGCCTGAGATGACGTCACCGAGGTAGTCTCCGACGAGGGTGTCATTGGCGGCACTGCCATTGAAGCTGAGTGTGGCGCGATAGACATCGTCGTCGGTTATTATTGGACTACCATCGTCGAAAGTGATTTCTTCGATGTGGTAGTAGAGGTTGTTGTACCAGCTGTTACTGGTGATGGTGTCGCCACCACTGCCAACGCTGATGATCAGCGCATTGCCGTTGCGCATAAAGCCTCCATCGCTGGCGGTGATGGAGGCATCAAAGACGATGCGGTCAACAACGCCGGCGGTGTAGTCGTAATCAAACAAGGTGTCTTGCCCAAAGCCTAATGAGAAACGATAGGTGTCAGCGCCTCGGCCTCCGGTGAGAGTGTCGTTGCCGGTGCCACCGACTAAGGTATCGTTGTCATTTCCACCATTCAGGTAGTCGTCCCCTGCTCCGCCGTAGAGGCTGTCGTCGCCATTGCTACCGGTCAGATAGTCGTTTCCGTCCAGGCCATAAAGAGTATCGGCGTCTGTTCCGCCGGTTAACGTTTCACTGGCGGCGGTGCCGGTAATAACGGTGGCGGTAGCCGCGTTGACCATGAGGCTGAAAGCGTTACTTACAGTAAGCCCTCCGGTATCGGTGGCGGTGACGGTCAAGCTAAGACTGCCGACATCACCCGTGGCGGGTGTGCCGCTGAAGGTGCTAGTTGCAGCGTTAAAGCTCAGCCAGAGGGGCATGGGGCTTGCGCCGGTTAAGCTGGCGCTGTAGGTGAGCGTATCACCCGCATCTGCATCACTAAAGGTGCTGGCCGGTACAACGTAACTAAAGGCCACGGCTTCATCGGCAATTTGATCCGGGATTATAATAGCTACGCTGGGGGCGGTATTAGACGCACCGGTAGGCAGGGTTTGCGAGGTAAGCCGTGCCTTGAGGTTGTACAGGCGTGTTTCGGTATAGCCATTGCCATATTCGATGTCAGTGAGCAGGCCATCAGGGCGATACTGGGTGTTATGCACCACGGTCTGGGAGCTGCCATTGACCACAGCGTCAATACTAGCAGTACGGCCAAGGGCGTCGTAGGTATACGTGACATCACGGCCGCTGGGAGCGGTCATGCGGGTGACGCGGTTAAGGGCGTCATAACTATAGCCGGTACTGTAGATAACGCCCAATTGTGTGGCGGTTTGTTGCGCCAGATTACCAAAGGCATTGTAGGTGTATGCGGTGGTACCGCTATTATCCGTTACGCGGCAGAGTTTGCCGAGGCCATTGGCGCAGCCCGTCGCGGTGTCATACGTCATGGCGATATCTTCAGCGGTATCCGGATAATCAATCGTGGTGACGCGGTTGAGGGTGTCATAACTGTAATTGACGGTGATACTGCGGGCGTCGGTGATAGAAGAAACATTACCGGCTTCGTCATAGGTGTAACTGCGCAGACCACGATCGGGGCTGGTTTCTGACAACAAGTTGCCCAGGTCATCGTAGCTATAGGTGCTGTTGTTGTTGGGACTGGTGACGGAAGTTAGGCGATCACCGGCATCATAAACATATTGTGTGAGGGTATCTTGCGTGTCGGCATCGGTGCCACCCATGTCACCCGTGGTGGTGGTCAAACGCTGTAGCGCATCGTATTGGAAATCCGTGCTGACGTTTTTAGCGTTGATGCTGTTGTCCAGGCTGCCATCGGGCTGGAAGTTATAGTCGATGATTTCATCGACCAAGGTGCGAGTGTCAAGACGGTTATAAATATCAAAGGTCTGCTGCACACTTTTGTAAAGTACATTGGCGCTGTCAAAGACTTTTTCGTCGGTGCGATTACCTTCGGTGTCCAGCACATAATCGATATGGTTACCGAGTTGGTCAACCATACCAATCAGTCGACGGGCATCGTCATATACTAGACGTGTCGTGGTCGCCAATACCGTGCCGTCGGCTTGAGTGATGGTTTCCACTTCGCCGGTGGCCAAATAAGTCCAACGAGTCACGCGACTTGAAGGTATCGCCCCACTGCTCGTTTCCGTTAAGGTTTCAAGGCGGTCATTACCGGCGTAATAGGTATAAGCCAGTGAAATACCGTTAGGGCGGTCTTCCGACAGGGTTTTATCCGTTGCGGTGTACAAAATGTTATCGCGTAAAACGATACCGGCAGGCCCAGTTATCCTCTGTAAACGGCCTCGGTTAAAACCTTGAGTCACGTCGTTGGAGTAGTAATCCAGGGTGGTGACGTCAGTGACATCCGTGCGGGGGCCGTCGATTTGGCTGAGCTGATTTAATGGGCCGGTGTATTGGTAACTGGTGGTACGAGATACGGCAGTACCATCGGGACGGAAACCCGCTACGCTCATTGAGGTGCGGTTGGCAAAATCATCGTAAACGTAAGTAGTGGTTTTAGTGCTGCCTGTGACAACAGAGACTTCAATCCGGCTTGTGATTTTGTTATTAAAGCGCGGGTCGTAAATATAGTCCGTGCGGCGTTGTTCGGGGGTGCCAACGGCTTCGACCTGTTTAATGACGTTATTTATCGTTAGGTCATAATCGTAGTCGGTAACATTATCATTGAAGTCAGTCACAAGGTCAGGATTGCCGTTGATGTCATAGGTGGCGGCTTTATTTGCAATACTACAACTGCTACAAGGAGGACCTGCTATTTGAGTGACATGGCTAACGTCACTAATTCTTTCAAATTGATAAGTACGGATTTGGCCACGACCATCAGTCACTGTTGTTGTACCATCAGCGTTGTATACCAATGTCGCATGCATGTCACCGCCGGCGTGTTCAGATAATATTGCTTTACCTTCTAAGTTGTAAGCATATGTCGCGTAGCGATTTCCATTTTCGTCAATGATGCCGGTTAGTGCATTTGGCCAATTCAGATCATCGTAGATATAAGTCTTGCTGTCCCCTCCTGGATAAGAGATCCCGCTAAGATTGTTATTCGCATCATAGGAGAAAGTATATACACCTCGCACAGAGGTTATAGTGTCTAGATTTCCAGCGGTTTCATAATCAAAGTTAGCACTACGGCCAAGAGAATCGCTTATTGTTGTCAATTGACCTTCGGCATTGTAACCAAAGGTGGTCGCATAGCCACTTCTAGATATAGAAGAACCCAACCTGCCATTTTCATTGTAGCTTTCTACCTCACCACTTTTAGTTATATAGCGATAACCGGTGAGAATACCACCGAGTCCCCTGAGCTCTTCAACCACAAGTTCAGGCTTTGCAATATTATTACCCCAAACGCCATTACCAAGGTCAAAAAATTCGATGACAGCACCGCCTGACCTAAACAATTTCAGAACCTCCGTCGCCTTGTAACCTGGCATGGCACCGACAGAGGATTGAACATTTAATGTTTTCCAGGTTTTTCCATCAGATTTTTTGATCTCACATTGGTCGGTTGCGGTCAATGTGGCGTACGAACCTGAGACCCACCCGAAAGAGAGTGAGCCCTTAAGGTTATTCCAGCCTGATTGACACGCTTGAACGGGCGTCGGGTAAAGCTCACTTATGGAATATTCTGGTGAGGGATTAGGTATATGAGTGATGGAGACTCGGGTGATTTTGCGGTTATTGCTATGCTGCCATTTCTTACCAAGAATAGAAGTCCGCTGACTAAGACTGTTATATGTCAAGGTAAAATTAGATGCGAACAGCCCGGAAAAAAAAGTGATCTTCTCTTTGTGTATTTTGTTGCCCGAAGAAGTATTGACTGGATTTGACACAGTAGGGCCTGGTTCTACACTGCAGCTATTAAGGTCCAGTTCGTGCTCCGGGGTTACTGGCTGTTCAGGTTCCGTAAGGTAGTAATCCGCGTACCGTGCAAGTGATTTATTAACCCCAGCTAATGATCCATCGGTGCGATAAAGACGACATATATAGTCTTCAGAAATCTCGAGAAATTCACCTAACTCTGCATAGTAGTCCGCCCCATATGCCGATTGAGTTCCTGATGTACATGCTTCTCCAGGACTAGCATACAAATAACGAGGACTTTCTGACGAGAAAACATAACCAGCTAGATCTGCCTGTGCTTGTGAGGGTATAACCAAATAGAGCACAAATAGAATTACAGAGAAAGGAATAAGGGCTTTATACTGAGCAAGTGGACTAAATAGTTGCGACTTGTGGCTTTTCGAAAAACGTTCACTGCTTTGCGAAAACCCACTAAATTTGGATATACAACGACTCATTACTTTCACCCCAATAAGTTAGTATTTTTTGTTAACCAGACAATTATCCACACGTATCAGAAATAAGACTGATGGTATGGTCTCGTCTTTTAAATCCCTTGGGGTTCTATTCCCTGCCTCTTGGGACGAAAAAAAGAAACCGAAGTTCTGATTGAATAACCCCGCTTTCTAGTGTAACGAGAAAGTTGAGCGCACAGCGAGAGGGCTTGCCCAGGGATATTTATTTCTTCGCAGAGGTCATTACGGTTGTTCCCAGCCAACAAACGAGCCAGCCTGGAAAACTCAAAGAGATAACGGAAAGAATAAACACGGCAGATTTACAGCACTTATTTTACTTGGCCAGCTCAGGTCTCACCAAGACATCATTCCTTCGATAATCAACTTCTTCCCTGTACCTACATCCCCCAGGTTTCGCTATTTTCACTCTAAAGTGATTCACTTACGGTCTGGTTATTATGATTTTATTACCA
Organism: Ectothiorhodospiraceae bacterium; assembly: GCA_002401775.2. Lineage (GTDB taxonomy): Bacteria > Pseudomonadota > Gammaproteobacteria > SZUA-152 > SZUA-152 > SZUA-152. The sequence goes on along the minus strand of NVUB02000221.1, from coordinate 24,476 downwards.
AACCTGTAGTTTATGGCACGCATTAAATCACACCCTACTAGGTCAGTAAATGTAAATATGTCACAAAGTAGTATTCCGTAGTGCCATTTCCGATTTCCTGATAAGTCAATACTGTTCGACCTTCACTATATTCCACCAGAGAAATAGTCCATCGCAGAAGTCTGAAGGCTCTCTAAGTATTTTCCAATTAACAAATGAGTCTGAAACAGCCCAAATCATTCAACCGGTTTTATCCTGTCTTGAAATCAAGCAGAATAGCTTTTGCCTAGCTCGTTGCAGGCAATCCGCAGCGTCATTATCACTCATTTTCATGGCATATTCATCTAAGGCTTCCAGGGTGACTTCTGGCTTTAGATAGCGTTCAACATCCGGTAAGGACTTCAGCTTGTCATAAGGTGTCATCATGTTTTCAAAAGGATAGGTTTTTCGCTGTTTTCCTTTGGCATCTATTATCGTTTTCGGGAAGAAGCACGGTCGATGGTAATTAATGTAAGGATTCAAATAAGTGCGATTAAACTGGTTGATTTCTGGCGCCCATTTTTGTGGGATATGCGTGTAGCCAAACACCTTCCTGATGATGGAGCCATTCTTGCTTTCGGCCAGAACACTTGCTTTCGGCCAGAACAGTAAACCGGACATCCATCTTAATACTGCTCTAAACCATTTCTGGATTCTAATGCGGCTCTCTTACTTTCCCCGAACAAAAAAAGGGCCCCTCATACGAGGGACCCTTTTTTATTTGGCGGAGAGCGAGGGATTCGAACCCCCGGACGGTTGCCCGTCAACGGTTTTCAAGACCGCCGCATTCGACCACTCTGCCAGCTCTCCGGAAAAACTCTATACTGTACGTTGCCTGACTCGGGTTGTTTTGGGCTATTGGACCACTTGAATTCGGCCAATCCACCCCCAAATCATGCAAGGTCGGCAATAATACTGAAACACACGGTGTTTTGCCAGAGCGATGAACAAGTTTGACCCTTTTATGTGGGGAACTTATAATTAGCCCTAGGTCTAATCGAATAATTGAGCCAATTGTGGCTCGTACTACTGAACCGTGGAGGTTTACCCCTGATGAATCCGAATCCGTCTGTTATCTCTGGCGCAGCATCTTCAACGCTGGCGACCAACAAGTTGATCCGTAATACCTATACGCTGCTGTCGATGACGTTGCTGTTCAGTGCCGCTACCGCAACTGCCGGCGTTATGATGAACCTGTCGCAAGGCATGGCATTGGGCTCTACTATTCTCGGCATTGTTATGCTGTGGTTTGTTTTACCGCGTACCGCCAATTCTGCCACCGGTATTCCGGTCATTTTTGCGATTACCGGTTTACTGGGTATGGGCTTGGGCCCTGTGCTCAATTATTACCTCGCGGTTAATCCCAGCGTTGTGATGACGGCATTAGGCGGCACGGGTGCTATCTTCCTGGGTTTGTCAGCTTACGCCCTTACTACCCGTAAGGATTTCAGCTTTATGGGTGGCTTCCTGATGGTTGGCCTGTTTGTGGTGATCGGCGCTTCCATCCTGAGCATCTTCATGGATATGCCTGCGCTGAACTTAGCGATAAGTGCTGCGGTTGTCATGCTGATGAGTGGTTTGATCTTGTACCAGACTTCGTCGTTAATTAATGGTGGTGAAACCAACTACATCATGGCTACTGCTGGCTTGTTCTTGTCAATTCTGAACATGTTCCAGGCACTGTTACACTTGTTGGGTGCGTTTGGCCGCGACGACTAAACGATCAGTAACATCTGTATTGAGAAAGCCCCGGTTATTCGGGGCTTTTTTTTCGCTGAATACTTTTCAGTATCGCAAACTCCGAATACATCATTAACATCGACAACATCGGAATACACAAAAAAGGGGACGGTTATGGACTGGTTAACAATTGTCAGCGTATTATTTCTTGCGGCTATGCTACTTTTTCTTTTCCCGCATATGCGTAACGCAATGAAAAATGCCCCCAAGGGCAGTAATAAAGACTGGTTGAGTTTCGTTATGATTATTGGGGTCGTTGGCTTGTTTGTGATGTTCCTTATCCAGATGGTTTGACGCCCGTTCAGCCCTTTTTAATGCTGAACACGTCCCTCACAACGGGCCGAATACGGTCTACTAATTCTGGCGCTTCTATATCCATCACTTGTTCCAACACCCATTTATCATCACTAATGGCCATGATGTCGGAGACATTTTTCGCTAAATAGCGCAAAAAGTCATAGGCAGGGCCTTCCTCATCGTCAAACCCACACTCGGAATAATTGCCAAGACGGTCGTTTAGCCGGCCAATAAATTCGTTACGGTAATCCCCCGGCCCCAGTAGCTCAATCTGGTTAATTTCAATGGCTTTGGCGATTTCTTTGGCGATACCGTTAATGTACTGCGCGCGCTCTTGTTCCGTTACTTCACCGAATATCATCCGGTCGGTGATATGCAGCATAAATATGCAAAATTCGGCGATGACATCAATGGCCTGCGTGTCTTCACGAAAGCGGAAGTCCTGCTTTTCCATGCGGGTGAAGGTTTCTTTTGCCAGTTTCCATATGTTGATTCCTACCACACTACAGAGATTCGCCTGTGACTTTTCCTTTCGGGAACCGTCACGATTACGTTCCGAGCGTTTGGAACGATGCCAGCGTGTTTTGAGGCGTACAGCCATGCTTTTCTCCGATCAGTACATCATTGCCGTCATTGTAATTCGGCGGGTGTGTATAGGGTAGTGTAGAATGCGGTTTCAGGCGTAATCAGTGCGTCCGGCCCCCTGCTTATTATTTCTGCCTTTTCAGTTTACGCCAATACCACAGACGGGCTATAAAACCCGATAAATTAATGGTTTGACGTCAGCGACAGTCTCGTTAGACTGTCTATGAGGTATTCCATGTTTGATGTAGACGCGCTAGCGGCAACCGTACAAAAAAACTGCCATATTTCAGATGCCCAATACGCTGGGAATTACACGTTGTGCATTTTTTTACTGAAAATGCGCGAATACTACCGCTGGGAAATGGGTATACCCCAATCACAGGCGCTGCCAAAGGAATCCGTGGGTGACTGGATCGCCCAACGAGAACTATTCTGGGAGGATGTAATGTCCTTCCCCTTTTCTCCTCTTCGTATTAATAATGAAACATTCGAACCCTTTGAGTCCGAGCAGATTAACCTTCGCCTTAATCCGCTGGGTTATGTCTACAGCGGTGGCATTGGCATTTTCCACAAACCCTATTTCTTCCTCGCTAAACTCGAGCAAACACGGATTCATGATGGAATAACGTTGCTATTGTCCTCTGAGGAATATGCGCGTGAATTGGTTGCGCCACCCGCTATGTTGCAAGGCAATACGGTCTATATTCGAAAACCCTGTTTACGACGTGTCATTTGGGAACGCATTGAGGAATGGCTTTTAAAAAAACCGCCCAATTCTCCCATGGCGCGTATGCTCGCCTGTTACCTGCCACATCTGACGAACAGTGAAAACAATTCAACGGCCACTCACAACAGGCAGATAGAATCTATTTTAGGCCAGATCACCGACACCGAAATGCATTCTGTATTGTTACATGAAACCGGTGAAGCCCAGGCCGGTCAACTATTGGGGCCCAATTGGGAAAGTCTGCTGAATCAGTTACCACGCGGTAAAGCGGAATTTATTATGCGTGCAGTACGTGATCATATGGCTGACAGTCTAACCACGTTGCCTGCTTTGCTGAAAACCGAAAATGCGGCGTCTTTACATTTTTATTTTGCCAATTTTACCGGGATGCGACATGAGCTGTTTCCCGAAGCATTACTCGCCTATCAGTCATGGGTGGAGTCTGGTAATCTCACTGCTCTCAAAAATATTATCCATCATGGAAAACAGCATTGGCAAACATTGGCCGAACAAATACTGGCCTTGCATGACACCCACACAGATATGCTGATCGGTAATATTGAGGCGCTACCCGCAATTCACACCTCCAAATTTGACAACCTCTCTTAACAAAACCCTTAACAGTAACCCTTACAGTAACCCTTAAAGAGAACATCATGAACGATCCTGACCTCGACCTGCAAAGCGGTATTGCCGCCTTTGAAGCCAAAGACTTTACCAGCGCTATGCGCCTGCTTTCTCCATTAGCTGACGGTGGCCTTGCTGAGGCCCAATACCGCATGGGTATGATGCTGCAAAATGGCTTGGGGCGCGTCAAAGATGACGTCAATGCATTGAAATGGATGCGTGCCGCTGCTGACCAAAACCATGCCTATGCACAACACGGTATGGGAATAATGCATATGTATGGTGAGGGTGTCCAAAAGGACGAAACCGCGGCAGTGGAATGGTTTAGGTTAGCCGCTGAACAGGGCCTTCCCGGTGCCCAAATGACGCTGGGTATGATGTACGAAAATGGCCAAGGTGTAGAGAAAGATGAACTGGAAGCGCGACGCTGGTACAACCTGGCCGACCAAAACAGTTAACAGACATCGTCATACTGACAAAAAAGGCCACTCTACGGAGTGGCCTTTTTAATGCATTCTGATCAGCCCAGCAATGACGTTACTGGCGCTGGTGCGCACAGGGGTCTAGCAAGCTTAAGTAAAAATAAAGCGGCCTAATACCTGCAACTCACTGTTATAGGGCTTATTTGCCCTCCCACTCAGAAAAATTAGCATCATTCTTTTCTTCGCCATCGCTATAACCTGCTTCATAAGCATCGTTAATACGCTGTTCTTCGACTTTAGGGTTTTGCAGATATCCGCTAGCCCAACCAACGATATATTCTCGGGAAACATTGGCTTTTTCCATTTTATCAATGGAGGCGTAATAATCTTGGTTCATTGTATCCTTCTCCCGGTTGTTATAGAGCTCCGTTTTATTGGTTAGCTCGGTCGATGTTAGAATTACATAAAATTAGACAATGCTTATGGTACCCTATCGGAATGATATTGCAATCCGGTTCTACTGCCATTTTTCTCAATAAGCCCATTAACTTACGTTATATAAAAAGACTATAGTATAAAAAAACATCCAAAAAAGCATTGAGAAAAATGGTGGCGTTTAAATGTCTATTTGACCTCGTTAAGCCGCAAATCCATACTTTGCCCGTAAACACATCGACAGTCTAGACTCAAAATGAAACCACCACAGAACACACAAGTTAAACCGTATACCATCAATGAAATAAAGCCGAACAGTTTTATTTTCGCCATTGATAATGCCCTAACTCCGGAAATTTGCCAAAATATCGTTGCGCGCTTCGAAGCCTGTCCAGATCAGCAATACCAAGGACGTGTTGGGCAGCTTGCTGACACCAACAGCGACGTTAAACGTTCTACCGATCTAGTTGCCAGTGGTAATGCTAAATGGCGTGATGTTGATCAGATGTTGCACCGTTCGCTGGGTTTGGCACTACGACTGTTTCGTGACAAATACCCCTTTTTTCACGGCCCATTCAAAGATGTTGGCTACAATATTCAGCGCACCCAGGAAGGCGAACACTACCACTGGCACATCGATGGAGGCAGCCATCAATTTGCCGACCGCCAATTGGTGGCGCTCTGGTATCTTAATGATGTACCCGGCCCCGGTGGGCAAACTGAATTCCTCTACCAAGACGTTAAAATAACCCCGTCAGAAGGAAAACTGATCCTGTTTCCGCCCTTTTGGAGCCATGAACACCGTGGCGTAACACTGGAAAAGGGAGTGAAATACATCGCTACAACATGGGTGGTTTTTGCCGAGTAATATTCAGTAAAATAGTTGAACAATCGCATTGATTACACACATAACAACATCAGGTTACCGCTATGCTGTTACATCTCACAAAAGTCCTGGACAATGCCAAACTCGCCAATATCCGCGAGATGCTCGGTAAAACCCGTTTCGTTGACGGTAAACACAGTGCTGGAATGGTGGCTGAACAAGTCAAGCACAACGAAGAAGTCCAGTCCGGCTCACAACAGGCCCAGTACCTCGACCAGTTGGTGATGAGCAGTCTGGCTGAAAATGCTGATTTCCGCAGTGGTGCGCTCCCTTATCGAGTTGCACAGCCTGTATTCGCTCGATACACCAAGGGTATGTATTACGGTGACCACATCGACGACCCTGTAATGGGGAGCGGTATTGAAAAGTTTCGCACTGACCTGGCGGTGACGCTGTTTCTCAATGACCCCTCTGAGTACGAAGGCGGTGAGCTGGTACTACAAAGTAATTTTGGTGAAAAACGCATAAAACTTGCCGCAGGCGACGCGGTACTTTACCCCGCGAGCAGCCTGCATCGTATTGACGAAGTAACGCATGGTGAACGACTGGTTGCCGTGACCTGGATACAAAGCATGGTGCGGGACAATGAAAAGCGGGAATTACTGTTTGGCCTCGATCAGGCTCGCAATGATTTACTGGCACAAGCCCCCAAAAATGATACCAGCAAAAAAGTCGATCATACCTATGTTAATTTGGTCCGTATGTGGAGTGAACTATAAACCCTCAACCCTAGTGACTATCCTGTCACTTTCATTCCTTCTACTTACCAGCATTATCAACGCATAATTATCGTCATTGGTAGCCATTCCCGATCTTATCCCCTCCAGTGTAACGTTAAACCGATTAAGCCTCGGCAAGTAACCCAAATGCGGCATTGACAAAAGTCAAATTTCGATTAAATATCATTCAGTTACAAATATTCGTTCTGGCCATTAAAGTCCTTACATTATGTATCGATAACCTTTATTAGGCACCAGCACTACAGGCCAGTACGCTAGAACGCCGTTTTCCGCCAAAGTCACGGATACTATGGATAAGAACAAAACGACTAATTCCAAGTCAATTTTAATGAAAGGGTTCGCTTTTAATGCCCTGCTTATTATTGCAATGGTGGCAGCCTGGTTTTTTATCATTATGGAAAATCAGCGCCAGATTGAACAGATTTTAAAAGAACATACTGAAGCTCGGGCAATATTTACGATGCGCGATGCTGCCTATCAACGCGCCATTATTTTACACCGTATGGCCTTGTTAGCCGATGTATTTGACCGTGATGATGAATATATGAAACTCCGGGAACAAGCGAGCATTTTTATAAAAGCGCGTGAAACTTTTCTCGTAAATGGCCTGTCTAGCCTCAACCCGCAAGAACGTGAAATCTGGCAGGCGGTACTTCCCAACATTCAAAAAGGTGCTGTCATTCAAACGCAAGTAGCAGACCTACTACTCAATGAGGAGTCTATTCAGGCCAATAAAATGTTACTTAATGATGTGATTCCTGCGCAAGTCGAAGTCATGTCTCAACTCACGACGTTACTCGATATTCATCGAAAAACAACAGAAATTGAAGTGAATAATATCACTGAGCAAAATAGAGTCGTAATGATCTTTATCGGGATATCTGCTGGTTGGGCAATTATTTGGGGGCTGGGTATCGCAGTAAGTTCCGTTAGGCGCATATCTCTTATTGAAAAATCCCTGGATGATGCAAAGCAAAAAGCACAAGATGCGGATAAACAAAAATCGCAGTTTCTCGCGAATATGAGCCATGAAATTCGTACGCCTCTTACGGCCATCATTGGTTATTCTGAAGCATTGATCGAAAACCCAAAAAAAATACCGGAATAGAAAAAATACACCCGTAGCATTTACCGAAATGGAAAACACTTGCACCAGCTTATCAATAATATTCTAGACCTCTCAAAAATAGAGGCCAATCAGCTGAGCATTGAAATAATCCCGATAGCACTTTGCGATCTGATGATGGAAATTGAAACCTTCATGACTGAGCAAGCTCATACAAAAGGCCTAAAATTTGTATTTGATTGTCAGTTCCCAATTCCAAAAATAATACAAAGCGATCCGACCCGTCTAAAACAAATTCTCATTAATCTATGTGGGAACGCTATTAAGTTCACCGCTGAAGGGACAGTAACGCTACGAGTCAACTACGATAAATTACAGCATAAAATGGTCTTTTCCGTTGAGGATAGTGGCATCGGAATGACTCCCGAGCAATCCGACCAATTATTCAAACCTTTCAAACAGGCCGACAATTCAACGACGCGGAAATTTGGCGGTTCCGGTCTTGGTCTTTTCATTTCAAAGCAACTCGTCGAATGCCTTGGGGGCCATTTAACCCTAAAAAGCCAGATTGGAATCGGCAGCCAATTTATCGTCACTCTTAATCTGGATGAAAATTCAAAGGGTGAAATAAGCAATATAGAATGGATCAATTCAGCAAAAGAAGCTCAGCAACAATCCCAATATCAGCAATTAATACATGACATTCCTAAACTAAAGGGCAAGGTATTATTAGCGGAAGACAATCTTGACAACCAAATTCTCATCTCACTGTATCTTAAAAAAGCGGGAATTAATGTCACGACAGTGGAAAATGGGCTTCAGGCCGTCGATACCGCCATTACTGGACGTTTCAATCTCATATTAATGGACATGCAAATGCCGGTAATGGGGGGTATTGAAGCAACCCGACGATTGCGTCAACACCAATGCATTACCCCTATCGCCATGCTTACCGCCAATGCGCTGAAAGAAAATATTCAGCAATCACTCGATGCCGGAGCAAATGAATTTCTCACTAAACCGATTGATCGCAGACTATTTTATGACGTCCTGGAAAAATACCTGGAACCGGGTTTATCGGTGAATGAAAATTCCGTTAATAACACATCGTCAGACCCTCTCGATGACATCAGAGACCTTGTTGATGCTTACGTCAACAAACTTCCAGATACTTGTGAACGGATCAATCAACATGTTGCCAATACCGCTTGGAAATCGGTAGCGGATGAAATACATCAGTTAAAAGGGACTGGAAGTGCATTCGGGCTTCCGGAGATTACGAAACTATGCACTGATATTGAAATTTCATTAGCCAAAAAACAAACTAATTCCGTGCATCAGTTAATTAACCAACTCAATGACATTTGTGAATCAATCACCGAAAATCACATACCTTTGGTATAAGTAGCACGAAGTTAAATCAAAAATACACTCCATCCGTCATTCTGGACAGTAGTGGGCGAAGGCCGGAATCCAGAGGGCTGACGATAATGGTGGGTTCTGAATCCCGACCTTATATGCCCCAGAGGGTATTCGCCGGGATGACGGCAGTATTCGGCTTATCTTCGTGCCATTCACCGTTGGTATCACTATATTCCCACCGCTAAAACACAATTATTTCCCATCATTCCAGCATATTTTTTGAATATTTTGAAGGGGGGTGCCGTTTATTCTTGATATAGCATTCATAACCTTCAATGTTAACCTTACAGTTGCATAAATTAAATGTGAAAAGCGATAAATAAACTACTAATAAAGCATAAAGCGGTCATTATTGGTCTGTTTCTAGAATGCATTGCTGGTGAGATCCAGAAGCATGTCAACTTTCGGTCTGAAAGTGTGCCAAAGTTAAGGGAAGTGGTGCAGTCACTTATGATTTGAATCGCGCGTACTCCTTAGTCAATGAATCCCTGTAAGCTCGACAGCGACATCCATGTCGCTGACGGCCTCAAATCATAAGCAACTGCACCACTTCTGAAGCATGTTCAAAGTACGCTATTTTATGCAACGTTAGGGTTAAATAAACCCTCGTTAAATCAACTTTATCCCTTTTCACCGTCATTTTATGCAACGGTAAGGTCAATAACCCACGAAAAATAAAAAGCCGACACTTTTCAATGTCGGCTTTTTATCGGTGATCACTGCACTGGCCAGAGAAAATCAGCTTATCAATAGCCGCCCTTACGACGTGATTCTGGTAACCCTGCAATACGGCCACCCTGTTTACTGGGGTCTTTGGGAAACAGTTCATATACATCCTTTTGCCCAATTTTTTCATCCCATTTAGCTGACATCGCTTTAACGATATTGCGCGTATTGGGTTGATTGCCACCATTATTGATAAATTCATCACGCAGAAACTCAATTAAATTCCAGTGCTTTTCACTGAGTTCAACACCTTCCTCTTTGGCGATAATCTCGCCAATTTCTTTATTCCAGTCCTCATGATTAACCAGGTACCCACCGGGAGTTGTCTCTATGCTCTTACCATTAATGTCTATGGCCATGTTTATTCTCCTTTTCAGTCAGTATAAATAAAAAATTAATCGTTTTTTGCGCTCAAATCATTAATGTGGCGATGCGGAAGAAAAAGACCACACCCCATATGCCGATACGGCCCTAATCCCCGTTGCTGCAATATCAGAGACTCTTCCACTTCCAGATCCGCAATCATCAAGCTACGTGTCCGTAAGCTACCCTCAGCCGATTCAATAAAATGCTCGGTGCCACACAACATTTTTCGAGGTTTGATATTCATTGCAGCAAGCTGTTGCGCAACCCAATCCAGCACTGCAGATTCTTCGGGCATGTCCTGGTCCGTCGCAATGGCACGCGTAAATAAAGTGGTGATGGTACTCAACGGCCGTTCTTTTACCGCTTTTATTTCCATGGCGTGGCCATCGACATTCAGCAAAGCCCCTTGCAGTTGCTTAGCATCATCAATCCGGTGTACTGGTACACGTAATACTAGCTTTGTACGGCGTGATAAATGTAACAAGGCACTGGGGCCTTCAGGCCTTATCCAACCATTCCCTGAGGCCGCGACGTAGATGCCATGCAGCCCGGCCAAAGGTTCATCTTTTACCCAGGGCAAGACGGTTTGCAGCGCCTGCGATAATGCAAAAATATGGTCCACGGGTAAACAGCGGCAACTCAAGCCGAACACCAGATCCATCACGTCATTTTTTACTTTGACGTCTGCTGTCTTTTTATCGTCATCCCAATACATCGTTAACTACTCTTTAGCCCTTTATTCATCGTGTAATATACTCATTACACCTGTAATTTGTTGCACAGTCATTTTTTTAACAGGGAAATTATTGATCCGGCAACGATGCCCAGATTGCATCACGATCGACCCACCAGTCGTCTTGCACCAAAACATCAACAACATTACGTAACCGGGGCAGAAATTTTTCCGGTTTGGTCAGTTCCATTTTTTCAAGCCAGAAATCAAACTGTTCCTGTTTTTCCACTTCACTATGGCGGCGCGCCACGGTGCCCAACATGTGGTTCGTAAATAACATTAAATTGTCACGCATCTTACCTTCCGCGCGTAAATCAACAAGATAACGTGCCACTACAGCAGCAACGGCGGCACCATCGGAATCAGTGGGGGTTTCGTCGATGATATGTTGCAACAAGGCGACAGAGAGTTCGATATCAATGGGGAAAGTGACGGCTAACCAAACACCTTGCCCCAAAGCGGCTAAGGAATATGACTGGTCAGCCAAGAACATGGCATTACATGCCGCAGCGGCAGATTCCCATTTTTGCGCTTCGGCAAAAACATCAAATGCCTCACGCGCATTATCAAAGGCTTCTTCGCCCCGGCTTAAATCCACTAACAATTCAGCGATACGGACTAATACCGCAGCTCGTTCAACCGGTGTAAATCCAGCCGGTAATGCCATTAACTCTTGTCGTACTTCCGCTAACTCATTTTCCAGCTGAGGTATAGAAACGCCTGCTTCATCACCACTGTCGGCATCGCGCATGCCCATATCTTCATTCAAATATTTCATGTTTTGCTCTCGTTAATCTAACTTCAAATTACAATCGCTCGTGTTTTGTTAATCTTTCCCGTCATTCCGGCGAAGGCCGGAATCTAGAATCTCGTAGAAACCCTTGGATTCCGGCCTTCGCCGGAATGACGGAGGGGCATACTTAATTTCAATGCCCCAAACACCTCAACGTTATCTACTGGCTACTTTTTTACCCGATAACCATCAGTGCATAACCCGTTAACGTGACTGAACAACTAACTGTTCTCATTCAGTCAATCACGGTAAAACTTAATCTTCTTCGGTACTGCCGGTATACGGCCCCATCACAGAATGTACGCCCGCGAAGGCGCCTTCAACCTTGTCTTCCCAGTTACCGGGTGTATCCGGGTAGCTAGGTTTAATGTCAATTTTAAGGTGTATGGCACCTTCTTGTGCCTTTTGACCAATGAGCACCGTTAATTGCTCAAAGGTTTCGAAATGCGGGTTCTGGATCAGTAATTCACTCAAATAAATCATCTTGGTTCCTGCCTGGTCTTTTCGGGTCATGGAGAATCAATTGTCGAATTGATTCTTCACTTCGCTATATTACTGCTACATTAATCATTTTTTCAGTCATTTAACACGTTCATTCACCTCGAATATTCCACTCGATCAAGCTATTCGGTCAATCTATTCGGTCAATCTATTCGGTCATAGTAACGCCCACGATACACCAGGCGTTTGGCACTCGCTTCGCTATCGGCACTGACTACACCATCGGCATTGTCATCATCTTCAAACGCTGTACGGGTATGCAATATATTATTGCTGATAATGCCTTCACCTGCCGCAAAGCGTTTTTTGAAACAATAAGGAGAATCCAGAACCAGCAGTGCTTTTAGACATTCCACCGCAGCCTGTGTTTTCAAATCGGCTTTCCAGACAATTGACCGAGTGCGGGCAGTGTAACGCATGTGCAGATGACTTCGATTTGAATGGCCTGACTGATTCATTGTATTAATAATGGAAAAAACCGGCCCAGTCTGCTCGGGGCGGATTTCAATTCCTGCTTCAATGTTGGCAGGAATCGTCATGACATCATCCTGCATTAAGGCGACAATGTGCTCAGGATTTTCGTCACGTAACTGTATGTACAACATTTCATGATCCATGAACGCATTTTCCCCACCCTGTAAGGCTGGCTGGGCGCAATGCAGCACCATGGCGTGTATGTTTTCTGCGGACGAATTGTAATACCCGTCCGTATGCCAGCCGATAGGACGATTACTATACGGTATATATTCAAACTGACGTCGCTGATCGGACACGGTGAGTGCGGATATGCCGTCGTCTTCGGCATAGAGGTTTTTATCCATCCGTAACAGACCAAATTGACGTCCCATAGTGGCGACAGCAGCGGCATCCATATTTAAGCCCGCTGTCGTGGTTACGTAAATAGCCATGTTGGCGCGGCGGCAGCACCGGCGGATAGCTTCTTCTTCGAGGGATGACAATGCGCACGGGTTTACCACTTCAACCACTAACGCTTCTATTCGGGCGGGGTATTCCGCCCATTTTTTATCGCGCCATTGTGCGTAGGCGTAATCATCCGCAAGGTCGAAAGGGTTCGGCCTTGTCGAGAAACCCTGCATTTTTTTCGCAATATTGCCCAAAATAGGTATCCGTTAAACCTCAAGTCTGTAGAAATACAAATCCGCAAATTGACATAATATATCCGCCAAACCGCATCCTTACCCACACGTTAATTCATCCGTAAAGTATTAACGCTGAAGCTCAGGTTAAAGCATCGTATCCTCTGTGCCGACATTAATGGCTTCCCTATAAACTGATTAAATCAGCCTGACTACAATATTAATGCGTCACGTTTAGTGCTGCTATTTAGCAGTGCTATGAATCAACCCAACAAAATCAGTAACCAAATACAACGATACCGGGAAATTACCATATAAACATATTAATATCTTTTAATATTAGAGGGATTAGTCTACATTATGTTGATGAGTAGTGGCATATACCGTTCGAGGTGATCGTATTAGCGCCTCCAAAACGACTCCCGTCACCGTATCGTTATTTCATTAGCGCTAAGGCAGCCGGGTTGGTAAATCCCCGTCTGTCAAAAGGTTAACAAAGCTTAGGACAATGACACTGGATTACAGTGCATGATTTAGCAGGCAGAGGCATACGGCGTCCAGTACAAACTGAAGGAGTATCACCAAAGGGATAGCTCCAGTGGATGCACCTTCCCCTTAAGGTCAATTTTCACCCAGACGTCTGTCTCATACACTCAGATTCATTAAATTATGGTTAGTCGCTCGAGTGTTGCCGTTTGCATCGAGTGAGCAAGAATTAACACTGAGTCTTATTATTTTTTAATGACTAAAAATAGTGCAGCGTATATTAGGCAACATTTCGATAATACGCAGCGCATCGAACGAATTGAATTCAATCGAGGAGAACTGGGCAATGGCCGAGCAAACACCGAAGAACCCTAAAAAACACAGTACTTACCTCCCTACGGAGAAAAAGTCGACTAAACCGATGCATCCCACGCCAATGATCGATCAATTGGAGACTGGCCCATGGCCGAGCTTCGTGACCGGTCTGAAACGTCTTGCCATGGAAGAAAAACACGGCAATATGATGGTCGATTTGCTGGGTCAGCTCGAGTATTCCTACAATACTCGTCTCGGTTACTGGAAAGGCGGTACAGTTTCAGTGTTTGGTTACGGTGGCGGCATTATTCCTCGTTTTACTGAACTGATGGGTGACGATGGTAAGCCCATGTTCCCTGAGTCCAAAGAATTCCACACACTGCGCATTCAGCCACCACCCGGCAATCACTACAGCACTGGCATGTTGCGTCAGCTGTCTGATTCCTGGAACAAATATGGTTCCGGCCTGATCGCCTTCCACGGCCAGACCGGTAATATCATGTTTATCGGTACTACTACCGAAGAAACCCAGCACTTCTTTGATGAAATCAATGGCTACGGCTGGGATCTTGGCGGCGCCGGCCCTTGTGTCCGTACTGGCATGTCTTGCGTAGGTGCGGCCCGTTGCGAACAGTCTTGCGCCAACGAGCAGAAGATTCACCGCCTGTTAGTGAACAACTTCCTCGACGACATGCATCGCCCCGCTCTTCCTTATAAGTTCAAATTTAAAGTCTCCGGTTGCCCCAATGACTGCATGAACTCTATCCAGCGTTCTGACTTTGCAGTAATCGGCACCTGGCGCGACGACATGAAAGTCGATCAGGAAGAAGTGAAGAAATTTGTCGCTAATAAAGGTCGCAAGTACGTCATCGACAGCGTGGTAAACATGTGTCCTACCAGCGCCCTGTCTCTGAATGACGACGATACCCTAGACGTAGACAATCGCAACTGCGTACGTTGCATGCATTGCATCAACGTGATGACTCGCGCGTTGTCTCCCGGCGATGACCACGGTGTCACCATCCTGTTGGGTGGTAAACGTACGCTGAAAATCGGCGATACCATGGGCACTGTACTGATCCCCTTCAAGAAATTAGAAACAGAAGAAGATTACGAAAGCCTGGTTGAACTCACCGAAGAAATCATTGATTTCTGGGCCGAAAATGCCCTTGAGCATGAACGTGTTGGTGAAACCATCGACCGTATCGGTTTGGTCAACTTCCTCGAAGGCATTGATGTTGATGTCGATCCCAACATGATTTCCGAGTCACGTCAGAGTAGCTACGTGCGCATGGATACCTGGGACGAAGAAGCTGAAAAGTGGAAAGCACGTCAAGCGGCTGGCTAATGACCGATAATTTATCGGTTAATGATCCAACTGAACGCCCTGATGCTAAAAACAACAATTCAATAATATTGTGATTGGAGATAACAAATGAGCGCAAAACCACGCTTTCCCACTGAGAGTGGTGTACCAGATGCATTCCAGTACATGCACCCGGCTTATATCAAAAACTACGGTAATTGGGCTTATCATGACCGCCCTCGTCCTGGTGTTCTGCATCACGTTGCCAAGAGCGGCGACGAAGTATGGACGGTTCGTGTCGGTACCCAACGTCAATTAGGCCCTTACGAAATTAACCTGCTGTGTGACATCATCGACGAATTAGCCGATGGATACGTGCGTTTCACTATTCGTTCCAATATGGAAATCAGCGTTACCGATGAATCCAAAGTAGCACCGCTCATCGAAGCCTTTGAAGATGCCGGCTACCCTGTGGGTGGCACCGGTCCGTCAGTGACCATGATTTCTCATACTCAGGGCTGGTTGCACTGCGACATCCCCGGCACCGACGCCTCTGGTGTTGTTAAGGCGCTGATGGATGAGTTGTACGACGAGTTTAAAGAAGAAAACATGCCTAACCGCGTGCATATGACGACTTCTTGCTGCCAGATCAACTGTGGTGGCCAGGGCGACATCGCCATTAACGTACAGCACACCAAACCACCTAAGATCAACCATGATCTGGTGGCCAACGTTTGCGAACGTCCTTCGGTTGTCGCGCGTTGCCCGGTTGCGGCGATTCGCCCTGCCATTGTTAACGGCAAACCTTCATTGGAAGTGGACGAGAAGAAGTGCATCTGTTGTGGTGCTTGCTTCCCACCTTGTCCTCCTATGCAAATCAATGATCCAGAGCATTCCAAGCTGGCTGTCTGGGTGGGTGGTAAACATTCCAACGCCCGTAGCAAGCCTATGTTCCACAAGCTGGTTGCAGCGGGAATCCCTAACAACCCACCGCGCTGGCCTGAAGTGACCGAAATCATCAAAAACATTCTTAGCACCTACAAAAATGATGCCAAAGACTGGGAACGTATCGGTGACTGGATCGAACGTATTGGCTGGCCACGTTTCTTTGAACTGACTGATCTGCCGTTCACCAAGTTCCACATCGACAACTGGACTGGCGCACGTAAATCGTTGAATGCTTCTACGCATATTCGTTTCTAAGCTTTTGCTGCTTAACTTTTGTTGCTTAACTTTTGTTGCTTAAAGAACAGGAAAGAGAATATGAAATTTTCAGTCATGATTAGTGAAGGGCCGTACACGCATCAGGCGTCGGACACGGCTTATAATTTCACTAAAGCGGCATTGGAAAATGGACACGAGTGTTTTCGTGTCTTTTTCTACCACGATGGTGTCAACAACGGCACCCGCCTGGCAACGCCTCCCACGGATGACCGTAATATAGTCAACCGCTGGTCGGAGTTGGCCGAAGCACACAAGCTCGACATGGTGCTTTGTGTGGCTGCGGCTCAACGTCGCGGTATCGCTGATGCCGATGAAGCCAGACGTAATGGTAAAGATGCCGACAATATTGCTCCGGGTTTCCGCATCTCCGGTTTAGGTCAGTTAATCGAAGCCGGCATCCAGAGTGACCGTTTGGTCACCTTTGGCGACTAAACAGGCGATCAGGGGAATAGTATGTCTACTAAGAAATTTTTGTACGTTAACCGTAAAGCGCCTTACGGCACCATTTACGCATTGGAATCATTGGAAGTCGTATTAATCGGTGCGGCCTTTGAGCAAGATGTCTCCCTCGCCTTTTTGGACGATGGGGTTTACCAGCTTGCCAAAGGTCAATCTACGGAAGAAGTGGGCATGAAAAACTTCTCTCCCACTTACCGTGCACTAGGTGACTACGACGTCAACAAGATTTATGTTGAACAAGAATCCCTGGATGCTCGTGGTTTGACCCTCGACGACCTGCAACCCCTGACCTATGAGGACGAGGATGATGACTGGGCTGAGAAAGATTCCATCAAAGTGGTTTCTACCGCCGAAATGGCTGAAATCATGGAACAGTCTGACGTCGTGATGAGTTTCTAACTCAAGCGTTAAAGACAAAGAGTCAAAAGGAATACACATGTCACAACTACACACTGTTAACAAATCGCCTCTCGATCGCAATGCGCTGGAATCAGCCATTCAACATGCAACGAAAGGCAACGCTGTCCTCATGATTGAAGACGGTGTTTACGGTGCCATGCAAGGTACTCAAAAGTCGGCAATAGTGTCCGACGCAATAGGCGACATTTCTTTTTATGTTATGGGGCCAGACCTCAAAGCACGCGGAATTGATGAAGCTCGCATTATTGATGGCATTAAAGTCGTGGACTATAGCGGCTTTGTAGAACTTGTCGCCAAACATGATGCTACACAATCCTGGCTCTAATGTTCGTTTATTACACTTTTCGTTTTAAACAACATTGACCCTTTACATTTTTAAACTAAATTACTGAAAGATCAACTGAAGGAGAGACTAACATGGCCTTAGATGTAGGCGGAAAAAGCGTCGAAACCGACGAAGAGGGTTACCTCGAAAATCGTGACGAGTGGACACAAGAGATTGCTGAGGCCATCGCAGTGTCCGAAAATCTGGAAATGAGTGACAGTCACTGGGAAGTAGTGAACTTCCTGCGTGAATATTACGAAGAATACCAAATCGCTCCTGCGGTTCGCGTGTTGACCAAAGCCATTGGTAAAAAATTGGGCAAAGACAAAGGTAACAGCAAGTACTTGTACGAACTGTACCCATACGGCCCTGCCAAACAGGCTTGTAAGATTGCTGGTTTGCCAAAACCTACGGGTTGCGTATAACCCCGGTTACTCGCTGTTCTTTCATGCTAGTGCTCCGGCAATAGTATCGAGTGAACAACAGGCTGATTGGGCTGGCATTCAGTGCCAGCCCAATTAATCCGCAACACTTTTGTGTTACGCAATAGATCAAACGCATAGTGTGATAAACCGTTTGATAAGCCGTCAGATATAACGTCTGAAAAGCACGATACACAGTGCGGCTCCGGCTCAAACAGCACAACAAACAGGCACGTTAATAAAAATCAATTCGTTCATTGCATTCCATAGAGCGTATTAATTTTTGTTTACCGCTACACTTAATTACGAAACATAACCGCAGAGTTTACACATGACATTATCAGTGGTTTTTGCCCTTTTGTTTTATAGCGCCACGATACTACTCGTAGTTGGAGTCGGTCGTAAAATCGTCATTTATGCACGCACACCCGCACCGCTGAAAATCCCAACAACACCGGCTCCTACCACCCGTAGAGGTGTGGTCTGGCGCATGACCAAAGAAATTACCGTTTTCCAAAGCCTGTTTAAGTCAGACAAATGGGTTTGGCTTTTCGGCTGGGTATTTCATGCTGCCCTAGCGCTGGTATTACTCCGCCATCTACGTTATTTCCAGGAACCGGTATGGACCGTCGTTGCATTGATTCAACCCTTCGGAAAATACGCCGCTTTTGCCATGATATTTGGCCTCGCAGGCCTTTGGGCTCGACGTTTTCTGGTTGACCGCGTACGTTACATCTCCACGCTATCTGACCACTTAATGTTAGCCCTGATCATCGCCATCGGGTTAAGTGGTCTAGGCATTAAATACATTGCGCACACCGATATTATTGCCCTCAAAGCTTACATGATGGGGTTAATGTACTTCGACCTTCAGCCACTGCCTGATGATGGTTTTGTACTGGTGCATTTAAGTCTGGTTATTACCCTGATGGTGATCTTCCCCATTAGCAAACTGTTGCATGTGCCTGGCCTGTTCTTTATGCCGACACGTACCCAGGTAGATAACCCCCGCGAAGTTCGCCATACGGCGGGCTGGACCGCCAAGTAAAAAGAGGTTTCATCGTGGCTGCAAAATTTGACACGCCCAAGTTATTCGAGAATATCGAAATCATCGATACGCCAAAGTATGAGGCGGATACGATGGCCCACAGTAGTCCTTTTGTGGCCAAAGCAAAGCACAATGAACCCATCGGGTTCCCCGGTGAGTTGGTGGACAACTGGGAAGAGAAAGCGGTTTTCCGCCTCGGTGAACTGGTGGACGGTTCCCGCGCCCTGCGTACCTTCCTTGATAGCTGCGTAAAATGTGGTGCCTGCGCCGACAAATGCCATTATTTCCTGGGCACTAAAGACCCCAAAAACATGCCTGTGGCACGTCAGGATTTACTGCGCAGTATTTACCGCCGTTATTACACCTTCGCGGGCAAGTATTTCCCCAAGCTGGTCGGCGCGCGCGATATGGACAAGAGCGTGATGGACGAATGGTATAGCTACTTCCATCAATGTTCACAGTGCCGTCGCTGTTCCGTGTTCTGCCCTTATGGTATTGATACTGCAGAAATATCCATGGCTGCGCGTGACATTATGGACACCGTGGGCAAAGGCCAGAAATACTCCAACGAAATTCTTGGTAAATTGCATACCATCGGCAACAACCTTGGCCTGCCCGAAAAAGCACTGGCCAATACCCTGGAAGAGCTTGAAGAAGAAGTCGAAGAAGACACTGGCTTCGCGGTGAAGTTCCCACTGGACGTCAAGGGTGCCGACGTACTACTTATCACTCCCTCGGCTGACTTTTTTGCAGAACCTCACATCGATGGCCTTATCGGTTATGGCAAGGTATTCCATCAAGCCGGCATTAGCTGGACACTCTCTTCTTACGCCTCTGAAGCTGCCAACTTTTCCATGTTCATCGGCAGTAGCGACAACCTGAAAAAGGTTGCCGAGCGCATCCGTGATGCCGCGCGTGAATTGGGCGTGAAACGCATTATTGTCGGTGAGTGCGGCCATGCGTGGCGTGTCGCTTACAGCTTTTGGAATACACTGGTCGGCCCGTTCGATTTTCTCGACCCGCGTTACCCCGCCCCGCAGCACATTGTTGAATTTACTCATGATCTGATTCAACGCGGCGGACTTAATCTGGATAAAGAAGCCAACGATCATCGTCGCATCACTTTCCACGACTCCTGTAACGTGGCACGCGCTTCCCGCATGGGCAACATCCCTGGTGGGCAATTTATTCTGCCGCGTGAATTGATCACGGCCAGCGCGAATAACTTTTTTGATATGTCCCCCGAAACCATCCATGAAAACACCTTCTGTTGTGGTGGTGGCGGCGGCTTACTGACTGACGACTTATTAGAGCTGCGTATCAAAGGCGCGATGCCGCGAATGCAGGCACTCAAGCAAGTCGTAGACGAACATCAAGTGAATACCATGGTAGCGATATGCGCCATCTGCAAGGCCCAGTTCAACAAAGCCCTGCCGGCCTATCAGTTCCCCATGAGCATGATTACCAGTTTGCACCATGTGGTTGGCGATGCCATCCAGTTGGGAACTAAGGACTAAATAGTAGGGTGGGCATTGCCCACCATCAGGGATTGAGCAGAGCATTATGGTGGGCAGTGCCCACCCTACACTCTTAAATAACAGACAAACATTAGAAACCAATCGACACCAGTGGATTAGGAGATTGACAATATGGCAACGCCAGCTGACGAAGTAAAAAAAGAACATACCTTCCGAAAATATAAGGATGGTGACGACACCGTCACTGACTGGAGTGCGGAAATCTTTGATGGCGACCGCACGCATAAATGTCCCACTTATGTGCATCAAACTCCTCCTTGCCAGGGCAGCTGTCCCTCTGGTGAAGACATTCGCGGTTGGCTGAACATTGTCCGCGGTATTGAGAAGCCTTCCGAAGGAATGAACTGGCAGGAATATGCTTTCCGTCGTTCCACTGACGCTAACCCCTTCCCTTCTGTTATGGGGCGTGTCTGCCCGGCTCCCTGTGAAGACGGCTGTAACCGTAATCAGGTGGAAGACTTTGTTGGCATCAACGCTGTCGAACAGTTTATTGGTGATAGCGCCCTTGAAGCGGGTTTAACATTCGAAGCTGGCCCTGACACGGGCAAAAAAGTCGCCATTATCGGTGGTGGCCCATGCGGTCTGGCGGCGGCCTATCAACTGCGCCGTAAAGGCCATGCTTGTACCGTGTTTGATGACCATGAAGAACTCGGCGGCATGATGATGTACGGCATCCCCGGCTACCGTACGCCACGTGACGTACTGCACGGTGAGATGAACCGAATCGTCAACATGGGTGTGGAAGTGCGCATGAAGACCCGCGTCGGTACCGACATCAGCCTTGATGAGCTGGAAAAAAATTACGATGCCGTTTTATTCGCCATTGGCGCACAAAGCGGTCGTGGTCTGCCCATTGATAACTTTGAGTCAGCTTCTAACTGTATCTCGGGTGTGGCCTTTCTCGGTGCCTTCAATGAAGGCCGCCTGAAAACGGTATCCGGAAAAGTGGTAGTTGTCGGTGGTGGTGATACCTCCATCGATGTGGCATCCGTTGCCCGTCGCTTGGGTAAAATCGACAACATCAACGATAAAGATCGCCCTGAAAATATTGTTATGGGTTATGCCGCTCACGATGTCGTGGACATCGCCAAGCGTGAAGGTGCCGAGGTTATGCTGATCTCCCGCCAACCCATTGAAGACATGAACGCGGCACAACATGAAATTGATGATGCGACTCGAGAAGGTGTGGAAATTCAAGGTGCATTAAGCCCCGTCCGTGTCATCATGGGTGAAAATGGCCGCGCAAAGGCGCTTATTGTCGAAAAGCTGACCTATGAAAATGGCAAAGCTGAATCCATTCCAGATTCTGAATTTGAAATCGAACTGGATCTGTTAGTATCCGCCATTGGCCAGAGCGGTAACTTCACCGGCATGGAAGAGTTCGCCAACGAACGCGGATTAATTGATGCCGACAAACATTTCCAGGTACCTAACAAACCCGGTTTCTTTGTCGCGGGTGACATCGTGCAACCGCATCTGTTAACCACCGTTATCGGTCAGGCTTCTGTGGTTGCTGAAACCATTGAACACTACTTCAATAACGAAGACCAGCGCAAACGGCCCAAAGTAGACGTGCATCATTTCAGCCTGTTGAACAAGCTGCGCGAAACAAAACACGAGCCAGAAAAATTTATACCAGAAGGCGATGCCAAAGTACGTGGCATCGACCGTGGTCAACGCGGTACGGAAGACGCTGACTTTGCGATCCATAACTATGAAGATCGTTCTGCACACCAGATCGTCTCTTCTGACAAACTCTTCCTCGGCCATTTTGCCTACGACGAACGTCACAAACGCACCGAAGACGTGCCCAGTTCTGAAGAAGTGCTAGGTCACTTTGAAGAACGCATGAAAGGCCTCAGCGAAGAAGACACTATCGAAGAAGCCAAGCGTTGCATGAGTTGCGGTATGTGCTTCGAGTGCGACAACTGCGTGATCTACTGTCCACAAGATGCCGTATTCAAAGTGAACAAAGACGACTCCACCATGGGCCGTTATGTTGACACCGACTATGACAAATGCATCGGCTGCCATATCTGCGCGGACGTCTGCCCCACGGCATACATCCAAATGGGGTTGGGTGAATAAAGCAGAAAATGGCAGAGGAAAGAGAAAAGATGAAAGATAAAAGAATGACACGGCAACAGCATTGGCCCGTCGCCAGTGCCATTGCTGTCGTCTTTGCGCTTTTCTCTTGGGTGGCTGTTGCCGGTGTGCCACTGCCTGATATTCCTCTGGCTGTAAAAGGTGATCAGTGTGTGGAAGACACCGACTTTATGCGCCGTAATCACATGGATGTGATGCTTCATCAACGTGATGAGACGGTGCATGAAGGCATCCGCACCAAACGCCATAGCCTTAAAGGGTGTTTTACCTGCCACATTGTGAAAGGTGCGGATAATCAGCCGGTCACTATTAAGGACCCGAAGCATTTTTGTCGCGTATGCCACGACTATGCTGCGGTCAATGTGGACTGTTTCCAATGCCACACCTCTATCCCGGACGCTAAAAAATCGGGAGGTAAATTATGAATAACACACCTCAGAATGACTCCGTCGGCTCCCAAAACCAGGGCCAAAATCAGGACGATAACCAAATTGATACTTATCGCCGAAAATTACTCGGCGGTGGTGCCGCGGTGGCCGCTGCGGCCTCCCTCGGCCCGGGTGTCTTTTTCACCAGCATTGCCCGCGCCAAGCCCGCAGACGAAGCCGTCACCAGCGATGTACGCTGGGGGTTTCTCATCGATGCTAACAAGTGCGCCGACAACTGCGACAAATGTGTCACGGCCTGTAACGACGAACATAACCTCACGGGTTTTGGACGTCCAGAGACCGATGCACAGTGGATTCGTACCGTCACCCTGCGTGACAAAAAGACCGGACACACCACCAAATTACCCATGATGTGCCAGCATTGTGCAGAGCCACCTTGTGTGGATGTCTGCCCTACCGGTGCTTCATTCAAACGTGCCGACGGCATCGTACTGGTGGACAAACACACTTGTATCGGCTGCCGATATTGCATGATGGCTTGCCCGTACAAGGCACGTTCCTTTGTGCACGAAGACATAACCAACCAAAAATCCTATTCGCCGCGCGGTAAAGGCACGGTAGAGAGCTGCACCCTATGCGTACACCGTATCGATAAAGGCGAAATTCCTGCCTGTGCAGAAGCCTGCCCGGAAAAAGCGATATTGTTTGGCAATTTAAATGACCCCACCACCGACATCGCCAAACGCATGGCCACAGAAACCACCACCGAAGTACGTGGAGATTTACGCCTGGATTTGGGTGTGCGGTATCAAGGGATTTGAATGCTAGTGCTGAGGACTTAGTGCTAAGTGCTAAGTGCTGAGGACTGAGACATGTAGGTCATGTTGCGAAGCTACGTGACGCGATGGTTCAAGCGGGCGCATAGTTCTCGGAATAAAAATGTCATATTGCGTTGCAACGTGAACTACAGCGCAGAATGATCATCCGTCTTTCCGGCGAATACCCTCTGGGGCATAAAGGCCGGAATCCAGAATGTCGGTAATCTCTCTGGATACCGGATCAAGTCCGGTATGACGGCTTTTTTAAGTACCGAGGGTTAAGGACTAAGGACTAAGGACTGAGGACTGAGGACTGAGGACTAAGTGCTGAGGACTGAGACATGTAGGTCATGTTGCGAAGCTACGTGACGCGATGGTTCAAGCGGGCGCATAGTTCTCGGAATAAAAATGTCATATTGCGTTGCAACGTGAACTACAG
>NVUB02000220.1 GCA_002401775.2 Ectothiorhodospiraceae bacterium | reverse complement strand
TGGATATCACTCTGGGCATGGAATATCGTGACATCAGCCATATTTTGAAGCTCATTTTGCACGTAGAGGATCGCGAGATGTACCGTGCCGATGCTGAGATAGCGTTCGCATTGGACATGGACAGAATCAGAGCCGGAGCCATTGATTCCGGTGAACCTGAAGTGGCCGCAATGAACGTGGTTTACACCGATATGGGCTATTTTAAATTACGCAATGCCTTTTGTGCTAAAAAAATCAACGACAGCGAATCGGCATACATTGATGCCAATATTGCTCGTTTAAACCAGGAAATAGGCGGCGAGTTACCCAAAAATGTGGTGAAAGAATATCGCAATTTCATGGCGTCGGGTGGAACCATTGAAATAAGTTTGTCGCCTGCAGAGCCCGTGGCGTTGAGTGGCATGGAGTTCTACGAAAAGGCCGACGTTATGCAAATATTAGGCATGACGATGGCGATTAATGGCGTACAGTTTGATGAAGAACAAATCAATTGGAAAGCGTCAGCAAGAAAACCCGTTCAGCCAAATGAAAACACGGCAAAATACCGGTCTTTTTCACGAGACAATAAATCGAAAAACGTCGGTAAAACAGTCAAAAACCCTCGAGAAAAATTATTATCGGCTAAACGTCGGGAGCCGAAATTGACAACGGTGAAGATTTCTCAATTAGCACGATATGTGGGAAAAACCATTCAAGTCGAAACGACAAATGGCAAACGTCGGGCGGGAGAACTGGAAAGCATTGATGAAGAACGAGTGCGAATTAAAATGAGAATGGGAAGTGGGGAGTTTTCATTTCCGATCAAGATAGATGAAATAAAATCAGCAAAGGTTTATCGTTAAAGGGTCTGTCGGGAGTTAATGAAGAAAAAAAAGATTAATTACCGATAAATAAGTTGTCATGGATATTCCGTTAAAGACCAAAACATATTTAATACCCTGATCGAATCCATAAATTTTGTAGTGTCGATGGGTTTGAGAATATAACCCGCCACATTTAACTCAAAAGCGGCAATGCGATCCTGGTCATTAGATGAGGTGGTCAGTATAAAAATGCTAATGGCATGTAGTTCAGGGTCTGCGCGTAATTGGGCCAAAAATTCCAGGCCATTCATCATCGGCATATTAATATCCAGAAGGATTATTTTCGGTAGGGGAATGAGCTTTGGGTGGCCTTCGCCACGTAACATCGCCAATGCTTCAATACCATTGCGGGCAACGTGCAGTGTGTTGGTAATGTGATGTTTCCCGAAGGCGCGTTGTACCTGCATGATGTCAACTTCATCGTCTTCGACCAACATAATATCAATGGTTTCATTTATCATGAGCTGTGCACCAATGCTTTGAGAGTGAAGGTCTCTCTGAATTTTTTCCAACAAGGTGTTCAGAGTCTAGTCGTGATCAGGCTGTTTGGGTAGGCTGAAGCGGAACTCGACGCCTCGCCCCTGCGAAGGAGTAATACTGATTTCCCCACCTAAGTCAGAAATAATTCGTTTAATTAAAGCCAGCCCTATCCCCGTGCTTTCATGCTCATCCCTGGATTTCAAGGTCTGAAATATAAGAAACACTTTGTCATAATATTTGTCATCTATGCCTGGGCCGTCATCGGCGACAGTAAACTCATAAAATTCTTTGGTGTTATTTTTTGTTGTCTTTAATATTATTTCTTGAACGGTGACAGATATCCGGCCGTCTTTCCGGTCATGGTGCTTTATGGCATTACTCATAAGGTTGGAAAAGATTTGAAACAGCGGAACTCGCGCAGTCTTCAGTGTAGGCAGGTTTGGGGCAATGTTGAACTGAAACTCTGGCGGTGGATTCAGGCTGTCAACGACCTCAGCGACCAGTGTATTGACATCCACACTTTCAATATCCATTGCAATCCGTCCTGCGCGCGAATAGCGCAAAATGCCATCGATCAAGGCATCCAGTCGGTGTGCTCTGGAACGCAATAATGTAAGGTTTTTACGGATTTTTTCGTCAATCTTGCCTTCAAGGTCTTCCTCAATCCATTCGGACAGACTAGTGATAGCCCGCAGCGGTGATTTTAGATCGTGAGACGCGACGTAAGCGAACTTATCCAATTCCTCATTACTGCGCTTTAATTTTTGGGCTTTTTGTTCCAGGTCATGAGTGCGTTTGCTGACCAAATATTCCAGATTATTGTTGAGGCGCTCTAGCTCTTGTGCCTTGAGAAATAATTTGTTGTTGGCCTCTTCGTTGGCTGTTTGCAAGCGGTTTAAGCGGTGATTCATACGGTTAAATGATTTACCTAAGTCTCCAATTTCATCGTGGAAAAGAATTTCAACCTCTTTTACCTGCTCTTTTCCAACACCTTCCAAAGCACTGACCAGACGTGTAATGGGTGAAATAGCCAAACTACGAAATGCGATATAGAGCGTTCCGATTAATAGTGGCAGTATCCAGGCAAGTTGAGTCAAATGGCCTTTAATGATTCTGTCACTGGCTTTGGTGACAGAATTTTTCGACAGTCCAAGGGTGAGTGTGGCGATAACGTTGTCATCAAAATGAATCAGGAAGGAAAGCGTTAAAAGCTCCCCCTGAGGCGTGAACATGGCCTCCAACTGCGTGGCATTTAATGGCTCGGGTGGGTTGAGGCGTCCCTCTTGATGACGGACAAATGACGTCATGGGTTCACCTTCTGGGCTCATAAATACACCATAAATGACATCTTTGTTTTTAGTGATCGCTTCCACGTACGAAGATAAATCTACAAAACCATAGGAAAGGATGGCTTCCGGGCTGATCAACGCCGCAAATTTTCCGAGTGACTCGCCATTAGCAATAAGATTTTTCAGTAGCAAAGATTGCTCGGCTTTAATGTTGATATAACCAACAACTCCGGTAATGGCCAATATTATAATCACAACCAGCCCAATAAACTTTGCGCCAAGTGATATACGAAAATGTTTATTCTTACCGGAGGTAAGTTTATTGGGTGGGGAAATAGTGAGAGGTTCAATACTGTTCATGGTAAAGAGCATTGATGATGGTACGGTGCTGGTTATATTCTTTATCGTTTGCTTTAGCCAGTCCGTCCAGCTTTGCCGCCTTGAGCACATTTATGCCTTTTGTGGAGGTGTTGAGTATGGCAAGAATATTCTGTATTTTTTTACGGAGTTCCTGGGGGGAGAGATGTATGCACTGCCCAGGGAAGGTGTGGAAGTTGTTCTCCGCGCATCAAATATTTCATCTTGGTAGAGTCAGTTCGCTTAGTAACGACCTTTAAATGCAGCACTTTATCACCCGAACCCGCTGCGTCAGATTGTTTATAAAAGGCTGAAAAAATAGCATTAGGCGGGTTTTTGGCGAAATCCTCTATATAATCACTGTGTTTGAGGCCCCCTTGTTCGAGGCTGCCTTGTTCGAGTAAATATCGGGCGATAATGTAACTTTGCATGGTCTTTGGGCCACCCCCAAAGACGACTTTCTTTCCTTTCAGGTCCATCACGGAATTTATGCCACTGTCTTTGCGCACAATGATGGAACCGGCAATCGTCGCTTCACCAAATTCTACATTTTTAAGGATAACCTCATAGCCATAATTCTTATGTGATACCACATAATGGTATTGGTTGAAGTGCACAATGTCGTATTTTTTCAGGGATACGTTTTCCCAGAACGTTGAAAAGTCTTTGCTGACAACCAGCTTAACATTACGGTCTAGTTTTTCAGACAAATAACGTGTTAACGGTGTAAATAATTTAATAGTGGCAAGGGCATTTCGCCGAGGGAAAATGCCTAGCGTCAATGTTTTTTCGGAGTTGGATGCCGCTACTGTGGTTTTATATTTCTGCTGTGCAATGGCTACGGAATTTAATGCGAAAATAGAAATTAGCACTAACAATATGTGAAATTGGCATCGCTTGGGTTTTACTGGGCACCACATGATTGTTCCTTGATTGTTGTATTGTTAGTTGCTTTTAACGTTTATAGGCCGGTCTAAGGATGCACGTAGTGGTAACCTTCTTTTTGCAGCTCAATTAAACGAACCACACCATTCGAGCCAGTATCAACTCCTTCCACAATATTGATGGGCTGATTGTTTTTCTTTAGTTTGTTTAAGCTGGTATTACAGGCGGAAATATTAACGCCCTGGCTAATCAGCCCCTGTATATCTGGGCCAAACCGGTTTTGTGTATTAACAAGTCCAACACCGGGACCAACGGTGATAACCTCCACATTGAGTTTTCCATTGCCATAGTTATTTAATAACGCATTCACATAATTAAGCGCTGATTGTTGGGTTTTTTGCTTGCTGCTCGTGACGTGTACGATGACGTTGGTTATTTGATTTTTATCAACAGCGGAACTCGCAAAAAGCGGAGGGATGAAAGACATAATACCCACCAAACCAATGGCCATAATGAGGGTAAGTGACGTGGTCATTTCCTAGTCTGCCTGTATTGTTGTATTGAACCGAGACTCTTTTAGATGAGCATAGACGCTGAGAGTTGTTTTTCAGGCGGGTGTTCGAGGCCTCCGTTCTCCCTCAATGCGTTATGTTTGTACTGGGGTATTAGGGGCCAGAGGCTGGGTTTTGTCGTCGGCCGTCACTATTGGCGATATTGGTGGGTTCTGAATCCCGGCCTAAAACCGAGATGACGACAGTATTCGACTTAATCTATTAACGTATTCATTAGTAAACGCCATCCGGGTCTGGCTCTGGTGGTTAAAGCCACTCCACTAAATAATAAATGGAGTGTCCTTCGGAAGACTTTGAGGGGCCAAGGACTTTGGCAGGGAAGCGTTTATTGGCTTCATCGCGCTGTTCTGTCGCCGCTTGTTCTGACGCCACAATTTCGACACAACCCGCTGGAAATCGCTTGCGGCTGCGTTTGGGGACGAAAATGACGGCGAATTGCTCGCTCGACACGTTGGTGAGTGGGTCAGGGGGTACAAATCCGCGCATATGAGCTATTAGAGCAGATTGTTGGCGATTGAATATATGACTGAGTGGGTAGATATTTTACGTATTTATCACTTAAACCCTTGAATTTCCTTTTTTAGTCCTTAT
Organism: Ectothiorhodospiraceae bacterium; assembly: GCA_002401775.2. GTDB lineage: Bacteria > Pseudomonadota > Gammaproteobacteria > SZUA-152 > SZUA-152 > SZUA-152. Next base: position 490 of record NVUB02000220.1, on the reverse strand, counting down.
CATTAGCGCTCACTCAACGCGAGTGCTAATCGCGATGCTGTTCCCGGTGGCCACTGAGCTTCTGGGGTTGAAAAGCAGATTTGAGCCAGATTTTAACCGTATCTTAAAAAAGCTATTTAATTCAAGGAGATAGTAAATGAATATTCGTCCTTTGCATGATCGTGTTGTTGTCCGCCGTATGGAGGAAGAGACCACAAGTGCTGGCGGTATCGTCATCCCAGGTTCAGCCGCAGAAAAACCGGCTCAAGGCGAAGTAATTGCCGTGGGTAAAGGCAAGATTCTCGAAAATGGCGACGTGCGTCCTCTTGATTTGAAAGTGGGCGACAAAGTGCTGTTCAGCAAATACGGCGGCACTGAAGTTAAAGTAGATAACGAAGAATTGCTGGTGATGCGCGAAGACGACATCACTGCGGTCATTGAAGACTAAGTCTGACCTGTATTACTTACATCATTAATACACATATTAAATAATTTAGAGGATTTCCACATG
>NVUB02000022.1 GCA_002401775.2 Ectothiorhodospiraceae bacterium | reverse complement strand
TTGCTAACAGCTTGCTAAAAACAGCTACTGACAACCGGTTCGCCCTGGCCCTTTCGTACTAATCCGGCCACTCCCGTTCTTTCAATCCCGACCCAGCCAAGCTAATCGCCGGGGGGAACCTGTAATTGTCCTCGATCAGCGCCATTAGAGCAATAGCAATCAAACCCTGATTGCACTGCCAACAATCCGTCACCGACCTATCGCCAACCAAAGACTTTCCTCGACACACACCGCCGAGAAATGAGCCGGAACATCGTGCTCTGACCTGAAAACAACATCGTGCTCTGACCTGAAAACAAACAGCCAGGCTAGCCGGAGGCTCCTATCCACTTGATCGAACAGCCCATGCTTGGTACCTGATCCGCCGGCCCTTTACCAGTATCAGCAACCTGCTTCATAGCTTCGAACAGGTCGCGCCGCGCACCCACCACAGATTCTTTGCGGCTCTCATCCAGGCGACCCCGGTACTGGAGCTGTAAATCGGCGTTATAACCAAAGAAATCCGGGGTACACACCGCGCCGTAGCTTTTGGCAATTTCCTGAGTTTCATCAATGAGATAAGGAAATGAGAAATCGAACTCGCGGGCTACAGCCCCCATATTCTCAAAAGAATCTTCTTCGTAGTCCGTCGGATCATTAGACATAATCGCCACGGTATTCACGCCCAAGGCCTTTAATGCCAATGCATCGCGCACAATGCGATCACGAATCGACTTTACATAAGGGCAGTGGTTACAAATAAACATCACCAACAGGCCTTTTTCACCGGCGCAATCCGCCAGACTCCAGCTCTTGCCATCGACTCCAGGCAGGGAAAAATCAACGGCAGGGGTGCCAAAATCACAGACGGGGGTTTCTGTACTGACCATGTACTGACTCCTTATTTATTGACTGTGCAGCACTTACTACGAATGCTGCTGCGAAAAAGATGACGGCTCAAATGGTGGAATTTTCCCAGGAAATGGTTTCCAGACACGCCCGCAGACTACGGCGGACGGGCGTACATTATACACGAGGGCGCACGGTCTGAGGACAGCAGGGTACAATTGCCGACCACGTTTCCCGCTTTCAGCACGCCACGCCTTATTCTGGCCCTGGCCCCACAACACTCATTCTCAGCAATAAACGTACAATCCAATGATCAAAAGACCCGAATTACTCAGCCCTGCCGGCACCCTCAAAAATATGCGCTACGCCCTGGCCTACGGTGCCGACGCGGTATATGCCGGCCAACCACGCTACAGCCTGCGCGCGCGCAACAACGACTTTGATCTCGCCAATCTGAAAATTGGCATCGACGAAGCCCACGCCATGGGCAAAAAACTGTTTGTCGCCAGTAATATTTCGCCGCACAACGCCAAAATCGCCACTTATATGAAAGATATGGCGCCCGTCATTGATATGAAGCCCGATGCATTAATCATGGCCGACCCTGGCTTGATCATGATGGTGCGTGAACGCTGGCCGGAAATGCCCATCCATCTTTCTGTTCAGGCCAACACCGTCAATTACGCCACGGTCAAATTCTGGGGATCTCTGGGTATTGAGCGCGTCATATTGTCTCGCGAGCTTTCCCTGGATGAAATTGCCGAAATTCGCCAACAATGCCCAGACATGGAGCTGGAAGTGTTTGTGCACGGTGCGCTGTGCATTGCCTATTCTGGCCGCTGCCTGCTTTCTGGTTACTTCAACCACCGCGACCCGAACCAGGGCACCTGCACCAATTCCTGCCGTTGGGATTACAAGGTTTCAGACGCCAAAGAGGACGCCATAGGCAATTTGGAAATCGCGACTCCCTTAAAGGCCACCCCATCCACCAGCAAGGCCGCTTGTGGCGGTGCCGAGCGTCATCCTGAGGCCGACAAACCGGTACTCATCGAAGAACCCGGGCGCACAGGTGAGCAAATGGTAATGGAAGAGGACGAACACGGCACCTACATTATGAACTCCAAAGACTTGCGCGCCGTAGAGCATGTTAAACAGTTGGTAGACATGGGTATCGATTGCCTCAAAATCGAAGGCCGCACCAAATCACATTATTACGCCGCCCGCACCGCCCAGGTCTATCGACAAGCCATCGACGAAGCCGCTGAAGGCAAGGCCTTCGACCCACAAATGCTGGGCGTTCTCGAAGGATTAGCCAATCGCGGATACACTGATGGGTTTTACGAGCGCCACACTCCCCAGGACACACAAAATTACCTTGCTGGACATTCGCGCAGCAGCGAGCAGCAGTTTGTGGGCGAGATCACCCGCATCGACCAGGAGCGTGGCCTTGCCGAAGTCGTGGTAAAAAACAAGTTTGCCGTCGGCGATAGACTGCAACTGATCCACCCCAGCGGCAATCGTGACATCATATTATCCGAAATGAGTAACCTTAAAGACCAGCCCATGGACGTTGCACCCGGCGGTGGACACACGGTGTTAATCCCCTGGGAAACCAATGAAGCCAACACTGACGCAAACCTTGGGCTTCTTGCGCGCTATCTGGGCTGATCACATATTAGCCAAGCCTATGCGCCTGACTTTGTATGCCCGACTTTTTATGTCCGAACCAGCCTCTAAGCTAAACCATCAACCGCGGGTCGATCTGACGATCCTCGTCATCGACCTGCTCAATAACTGGCAGATCGACAATGCCGAAAAAATCATTCTGTTAGGCCTGCCTGACAAAACCCGCTCGCGCGCCATGACCCGCTTCGCTCAACATAGCGAAAAACCGCAAGCCAATATGCCGGAAGCCCCTCTACCTTTTGATGAACCCATGCTTGAGCGCATCGAACATTTGCGTGGCATCGCCGATTCACTCCGGCTTGCCAACCCTCGCAAGTCACAAGCGGGCGCATTATGGCTTAAACGCCCTCTGCCACGCTTAGGAAAACGCACACCTCTAGCCATCATGCTTGAAAATGGACTGGAAGGACTCGTCACCGTACGCAAACATCTCGACTGTTCTTTTGATGGGTACACCGACCAGCAAAACAACACCCCACGCTAATCAACTTCGTCAGCGCCTAAAAACCACAAGCAACACCCCCCAAAGCTTCATTTTTTTGCCTTGACAGCGGCCCCCAGCGGACTAACTTTTAAGTAAGCAATACGCTAATTCAGGTCGGCCTTACTTAGCAAAATACGACCATTCAAGCACACCCTTTATGGCCCACCTCCAAGGAGGTTACATCATGAAAACATTCACTATTTACGGCACAGGAATATGCTTCAGCATCGGCATGGCACTCGGCATGACAATGGCTGTCGCAGGACAAGCACCATCATTTGAAGATATCGATATCAATGGTGATGGTTATATCAGCAAGGCTGAGTCCATGATCTCTCGAGACATGAACAAAAACTGGGCAGAGCTCGACACTAACCATGATGGCCGTGCCAGCGTATCGGAATTCAGCCGTTTTGAATCGGCCGAGAACTACTCGCCTACGCACGATGCTGATGAACCTGAACCTGGTGCAGCACCGATGTAGTTGTTTCTAAAGTAGTAGCCACTCAGCTGGCTCAATGGCTTTTTCAATAACAACTTATTGGCCTGCTTGGCTTTGACGCCATTCGGCACGTCATAAAAAAGCCGCACCCACTTTCGTGAGGTGCGGCTTTTTGACTAACACGTTCGTCTAGCGATAAGAACGATTATTCAGCCAATACGAAACGACTATTCAATGGTTGTACAGGACGGGCATTTTCACCCACAACCTTGGCAAACTGCTTCACCTGTGAAGAAGAAAGCTCAATAGGCTGCTTCATTACCATCCAACGTACGCCTTCACTGCAAGGAGGGGTGGTCAAAGAACCATTAAAACGGGCATAGGCCTTACCTTCAGGCAACAGGTCAGCCGCATTGATGCTCACAGATGCGATGGTATCTGTGTCGCCCGCTTTAATAGGCATGTGTTTCCAAGCTTCACTAATCACGGCATTTTCTTTGCCCATTTTCATGAATACACCGACTACGGCCAATTGACCTTTCTCACTTTTATGCACCAGATGCATTTCCATGTCGTAAGGCTTGCCCGCAACGATATTTTCGCTCGGTGTGTGGAAATGGAACTGCAATAATTCAAAACGCTCGCCGTCTACGGTAATTGAACTGCCTTCAGGACGGTTAACCTGAATGGTGTGGCCGTTATTCACGATATCCAGCTTGGCAGACTTATAATCAAACGAAATGGGTTTTAGGCCAGAAGAGTAACCGCCGGTAATATTAATTGGGGATTGGCGCGTGCCTTTGTCACAAGTACCAAATTCCTTGCTTAAGTTGCTCCAGTGCTCAGGACCGGAATGTCCTTCGTAACCCCAATCTGTACCATGATTACCACCTGCCATAACACTGGAACCTATAGAAACACCTGCCAACAAGGCAACCGCCGTTGCGATCTTTTTCATTTGTACTCCCCCTTTCCTATCTATGAATTATTTTTTGTTTTTTTAACCCACGGCAAGGCCGCCGCGAACTTCAATATATCGAGAAATTTTAGAGACACGGCGATACTCTGCCACCGCAACCTATCGCGTTACGACTATCCCCCCAATAACTGAAGGGTATATAAATAACCTTTATCTCGATATTACGTCAACGCATAATCCCCCCTAAAAAATATGGAATTACCCTGAATTCAACGGCTAAGCGTCCTGTCAGCACACCCCAATGATTCATGAGGTATGATGCGCGCATAAAAAATAAAATTGAGGTCTGTTTCAACCATGCCTGCATCCCGTTCTGCCGCCGTCAAAGATCAGCCGCTTTCTCCCCGTTCGAGCAACACTTCTAGCAAAGCGACACTGTTTGCCATTTACCTATTATTCGCGCTCTCAGGGTTTGTCGCGCTGATCTACGAAGGTATTTGGGCGCGGTATCTCAAGCTTTTTCTGGGGCATTCTTCCTACGGCCAGATCCTCACCCTTTGCATTTTCATGGGCGGTATGGGGATTGGTGCACTACTGGCCGCCCGGTACACCAAAAGCATCAAAAACCCCTTTTTAACCTATGCACTGATTGAGCTGTTTATTGGGCTCGGCGGCTATTTTTACCACGACCTCTACACCCTCGGCACCCAGGCCTTTTATAACAACGCGGCAGGACTCTCACCCTTTGCAGCAGAATGGCTAAAAGTCATCATCGCCGTGCTGATTACCGCCCCCATGGCGATCCTGCTAGGCAGCACCTTCCCCCTACTGGGCGTTGCCATGATCCGCATAAGCCGTGACGGCGGACTTAGCGCTTTTCCCTTACTCTATTTCACCAATTCCATTGGCGCTGCTGTCGGTATTTTGCTGGCCTCGTACATTCTCATTCCGCAACTCGGCACCGAGGGCTCACTGCATTTGGCCGCTCTGGGTAATGTCATTATCGCCCTGGGTTTTTTCCTCATTGGCAAAAAATTGTGGGCCGAACTCAACCAGACCGGTGAACGCTATAGTCACGTTGAAAATCCACCGCCATTGCACATTGCCCAACCGGACAGCCCCGCCCACGAACTGGCGCTATCTGCCAAATTATTCCTCGCCATCAGCTTACTCACCGGCTTTGCTTCTTTTATCTATGAAATCAGCTGGATTCGTTTATTGAGTTTGTTACTGGGCGCCAGCACCCATTCCTTCGACATCATGGTATCGGCCTTTGTACTGGGCCTGGCCTGCGGTGGGCTGGCGGCGAAAAAACTGCTGCAAAAAACCAAACATGTGGTGATGCTATTAGCCATCGCGCAACTGGTCATGGGTGCCTTTGCGCTCACCAGCATCTATTTTTACGAATTCGCCTTCAGCACTATGGAACACTCCAAAGAGTATCTCGACAAAACAGATGATGGTTACTTGCTTTTCTCACTGCTGAAATATGGTTTGAGCTTATTTCTGATGTTCCCCACCACCTTCATCGCGGGCATGACCTTGCCCATCATCACCTATTACCTGATGAATGTGACGCGCAAAGAACAATACGTAGGCGCGGTTTATGGCTTCAATACCATTGGCGCAATCTTTGGTGCGACTCTTGCCGGTTTGGTTTTAATGCCCTTATTGCAACTAAAGATGACCATCGCCACAGGCGCGTTCATTGATCTCAGCATCGGCCTGGCACTGCTTTGGCTGTATCAACGTTCAAAAAATCAAAACACACCATCTCAAGATGCCCATATCCCGCTCATCACCGCCATTGCCGTGGTTGCGCTGATGATCGCCCCGCTATTCGTCATCAGCTTTAACCCCAACGTCATCGCCGCCGGTTATTTTCGCCGCACCGCCTTTGTAATGCCCGATGAAAAAGTCACCGTGCGCGATGGCAAAACGGCGACGATTTCCCTGCATGAAGTCGGCGATATCAAACTCATTAAAACCAATGGCAAAACTGATGCTGCGGTGGGCGGCACCAAGGGCGAAGATACTCAGGCCGCACTGGCCTTCCTGCCCATGTCCATGATCGACCAACCCTACCAAGCCGCCATCATTGGGTTGGGTAGCGGCATGACCGCCCATTACATGTTAGGTGACCCCTTGTTGCAAAACATGGACTTAATTGAAATAGAACAGGAAATGGTCAATCTGGCACGTCAAATGATGCCTCATAACCGCCGTGTCTACGAAGACCCACGCGTCAATCTCGTTATTGATGATGCGCGCACTTATTTCAGTGCATCGCAAAAACAATATGATGTGATTATTTCTGAACCGTCAAACCCCTGGGTCAGTGGTGTTTCTAGTTTGTTCAGTAAAGAATTTTATCAACACAGTAAACGCTACCTGAAACCCGGTGGACTGTTAGTGCAATGGATGCACTTACCAGAATTTAACAGCACGTTAATGCTCAGTATTATCAGCGCACTCAACAGCGCTTTTCCCTACGTTAAAGTCTATCACTCACCTTACATCGAAAATGATGTGTTGTTGGTCGCCAGCAATGAAGACTTTGATGCAGACAAATATCCACGTTTTTACAACAGTGAATCCATCAGCCAGGACTTCCGCCAAATGCGTAAACCGGCCGGTTATTTCTCCAATCGCAATTACATTGCTTCTATCAATACATTTCGTCTTCTCAGCGCCAACGCAGAACCCAATAGCGACTATATTCCCATTATAGACTCCGGTGCCGAACGCGCTTTTTTCCTGCGCCAAAAAGTCGATCTCTTTGATCCATTGGCCAACAGCATTGTTTCCTATCAGGAACTGACAGAACCCGAAAGTTTCGGAAAAATATTGCAGGAACGATACCACTATTATGGCAACTATCGTCCAGACCAACGTCTGATGCGACAACTCGCCGCACAACTCACCAACGCTACCCCACGCAGCAACTGGCAACAAATGGAAGGGTTGCTTTACCAATTAATGCCCGCGCCGATTTTGCGTGACTTGTGGACCAAGCTCGATGTCGTTACACAATTTCGTCAGCAGGTACTTGCCGGCACACCACCGCTAAAAACGCGATTATTATTTCAGTTTCTCGACAACGTGGCACACAATCGTTTCACCGATAATGGCCCGATTATTCAGGACATCGTCGCAAAGCTGAGTTCACAAAAAATAGGAACGGTGATCATTCGGGCCCTTGTGGTGAATGCTGCCATACTCAAAAATAAAACACTGTACGACAAGCTGCTAAATACCTTTGTACTTAATAATATGGACATCACTGATATTGACCGCCAATACATGTTGGCCATTCAAGCTCAGAAATTTTAATGGCTCTTTTTAGGTTTAAAAACACGGACTTAAATTCACCTTGGTGAAACAACCCAGTATTCGAAATCAGATAACAACCCGCAAGCTTTACTTTCCGCTTCTGGATACCGGATCAAGTCCGGTATGACGGTTGCTTGTGGTTTGGGGATTACTACTCTAACCATTTTGAACTCACTAATGAATCAGTGGAAAAGCTTTCTCCTTTGTGATCTTCACGGCCTTGCAATTCCTCATACTTTCCTTATATTTTTCACAAACCATCCTAAAAAATTTATTCATCTAACACGCAATCAAACCGGTAAGTCATTCGTCTTTGAGGTAAGGAACCACAAAATGTCGCTCCTTACACACAGATTGCATAGGTATCAACACCTGCATCGATTAAAGAATAAAATGGAGATGATCATGAATCTACACAAAAATACAACATCAATATTAGCCGCCCTTGCGTTATTACTCTCTACACCATTGGCCCTCGCTGGCAATGATGACAGCATTAAGGGCATCGAACGTTTAGCCATCCAAACCGCGATGGGCGAACATGTACAGACCAACACCTTAAATACAAACTACGTCATTTTTGACAATCAAAAAGGTCATCTGAAAAAACTCACTCTGGAAAAATTGCACGATGGCATCGTGCGCAAAGGTGATTTTTTTGTCAGTTGTGCCGATTTTCGAGATAGCAGTGGAAAGTTATACGATCTGGATTTTTTAGTGGCCAAACAAGGCGATAACTATCGCGTACTCCAGGCACTGGTACATGCCGTAGAGGGAAATAAGCGCCCCTATCATCTCGAAAGCTTATAATCTTCATAATACACAGATAAGGCATAAACTCAGTGAACACGGATGACGACCTGGAAATGCTACTACAAAGTGGTTTTCGTTATGCGTGTTCACTGACACATGAACCTGCCGAGGCCGAAGACCTGGTTCAAGAAGCCTGGCTAAAACTGACTACCCACAAACAATCTGATTGGAATAAACCGCTTTTTATTACGACACTGCGAAACCTCTTTATCGACCGTTACCGTCGCAACAAATTGGTGATCATGGAACCATTGGATGAAGCCCACTCTGAATCAGCCTCTGAATCCGCAACAACAGATGAACTGTTTCATGCTAACTTACATGAAAGAGATAGTGAGCAAGAAATTGCCATGGATATTCAAATACTGGAAAACAGTCTGTCTGAGCTCCGGGTAGAAGAACGTGAAGCTATTTACCTGCATCTGGTTGAAGGCTATACCGCCGCAGAGATCGGCGTATTGACCGAACGCTCACGCAATACCGTCTTAAGTCTGATCCACCGTGGTCGGAAAAAACTCGCCGTTGCCATGGGCTCTGAAACCAACACAAGCACTCATCGCAAGCAGCGCAGATAACCGGTAGACACACTCATGAAAACACCGCACAACGACAAACTTCGCTCGGGTCTTAACGATTTTTATAAAAGAAAATCCCTGTCGACTCAACGTGTTGAACGGATGCTTGATCAAGCCAAAGCCAAAGCCACATCAGCTTCCCTTCCAGCCACACCGCCAACGTCACTATGGCAACGTCGACCAATGGCAGGACTAGCATGGGCGGCATCTCTTTTCGTCATCGTATTAGCAGGGCAATTCGTCTATCACCAGCAATCCCTTCAACAAAATCTCACCACGTTAGTGCTCGAAGAGATTGCCATGAACCATAACAAGCGACTCGATGCAGAATATGAAGCAACCCGTCCCTTCTTATTACAAACCGCCATGCAGAGACTGGATTTCTCATTGGAACTGCCTGCTGACATCAAACAAAATTTTCAATTAATCGGTGGCCGTTATTGCTCAATTCAAGGTGGCCTCGCTGCACAGCTTAAAGTGCGGAATAACAGCAGCGGTGCGGTATCAACGCTCTACGTCACCGCAATGACCGATAAACTACAACGCATCAAACAACAACAAACGGCACAAGGCCGAGTTGATATTCGCCTCTGGCAACAACAAGGTCGTTTCTTTGGTTTAGCCACTGACAGGCAATATTGACTTATTATAAATAAGGCTACAGGATATACCGTGAATTAATGATCATAATTTACTTTTTTGATCGCGGCATTAATCTCAGCCTGCATCACGACTATCACTACTACTATCACTACTACAATATAAAATATGCAAGGAAAACCACTTTATGAATAGCCGACGTCTACTATCACTATTTGCAGTTTCTCTATTCGCCTTGTCTCATATCGCTATCAGTCACGCCGCTGAAGAACAACCCGTCACAGTCAACATCAAACGTATGTCACTGGATACTGCACTCACCGCAGCACAGGCCAGCATCGCTGCTTGCCGAAAAGAGGGAGTACAGATTACGGTGACCATTATTGATCGGGGTGGCCATGCGCAAGTGGTATTGCGCGACGTATTGGCCATGGACGTCTCCATCCCCATTAGTCGTGACAAGGCATACACAGCCATGTCATTCAACTCGCCCACAGGCAATCTGGAAGGCCGCTTTAAAGGTGCCTATGGTGTTCCGAAAACCAAGGGGCTTATCATTGCCCGCGGTGGACTGCCGATTCTGGCAGCGGGCAGTATCTTCGGTGGTATCGGTGTATCTGGCGCACCCTCGGGTGAAACCGATGAAAAATGTGCACAGGCAGGCCTGGATGCAATTATGGATGACCTGGAAATGTCAGCAGGCTAACTTTTTTGACTTTGCTGGCGTGGCGGACACCATCATTCAAAGTGACCAACGCTATCTATGCCACCAACGTCACCACAGTGCCGGTAGCATTAATATTTTTCCTGTAAAGCTTAGAGGCTTCGCTTTGTATTTGCGCTTGAATGTCACGCGGTACATGTGCTCATTTTTACCTGGGCGGTGCCCACCCTTGTATCTCTCTCGCCGGAGAATGGGGAGGGTTATTTATCCTTCAATGCCGATTTTATTTTGGTAAGCCCTGTGCTGGGATTAACTCCTAGGCTATTACAGAGCCGGACATATTCCAAAAGATCTAGACGACGTTCATTTTGCTCTACTTTAGCAACCCAAGAGTGCGACACATTAAGTTGCACTGCCAACTCGCGCATACTTATGCCTTTTCTCTCTCGGCATGACTTAAGCCATGCAATAAGATCCCGGTATGCCTCTGTGTGTATAGTTTTCTCCATGTACCTATTTTAGAAACATGCTACGATGTTCCCAAATTAGGAACGAATTTGGTGGTGAACGCTAATAAAACAGGGGATGGGCAATGATTGAAAGTATTAATCACGACGTGCTACGTCATTATGTGGCAACACGACAGAAAATAGATGCAGATTTACAGATGATTTATAGCTTGTCTCATCTTCTCGCAAGCTTTGAAAAGTATTCCATTGACGAAAATATGGAACTTGACCCAGTTGCGTTGGGGCATGTTCACCAGATGATCAATAAGAGCGCATTGAATATATGGGAAAAACTTGATGACTTTATTTATATCGTGCAAGCAAAGTCGGCATTAGAGAAGCTAGAGGAATAATCTATAAAAATATATGCCTCGTTTTATGTTTGCGCTTGATTGCCATTCCATATATGTGTTCACTTTTGCGTGGGCGGTGTCCACCCTACTTAATAACAATACTACAGTCGTGATACAATAATTTCGCAGACTTCGTCGTCGGTTAACACAATGGGATTAGTGCGCATACTCCCTCCTCGGCAAGCGGCTACAATGCGCTGCAAATCCGATGTCGTAACGCCATAATGACTGAGCACCGGAATATCCAACCGCTCAACCCATTTATGGAGTGTCGTTACCAGCGCTTCCCATGCCTGGAGGTCAGTTAAGCCTGTATCAGAATGTAATAAACGCCCCAGCTGCGCATATTTATCAAGTGCCTGGCTATCCGGCTGACGTTGACGGAGACTGGATATATTCTTTTCAGTGGCTGCGGCAACCAGAGTGCCACACACCACACCGTGGGGAATAGGAAAGTAGGCACCAAGTGGTGATGCTAACCCATGAACTGACCCTAGCCCCACTTGCGCCAGGGTAATGCCGGAAATCAGGGCGCCGTAAGCAATACCGGCGCGTCCCTCTCTAGCCACCGTACTGTCACCACCTTCCCAGGCCGCAAATAAATGCTGGACCATGGCTTGCAAACCACTCCATGCCAAGGCATCCGTTAGCGGATTTGCACGACACGATAAATAAGACTCCATCAACTGGGTGAAAGCATCCATACCGTTGGCAGCAATAAGCGCGGGGGGACAGGAAGCCAGCAACAACGGGTCAACGACGGCGATCTCTGCCACCAGCCCAGAGTGGCGAAACGATTTTTTGTAGCCATTGCGTCCTTGCACACTGAGCACCGCATTCATGGTAGCTTCACTGCCAGTACCCGCCGTCGTCGGTACCGCAATGAAAGGCACTGACGGGCCTTCATAGTCAAGCCCTCGGCCTACACCTTCCAGATAATCCATCACCGAATGGCCTTGCAGCAAGAGACCGGCTATGGCCTTGGCCGCATCCAGTACACTGCCGCC
>NVUB02000219.1 GCA_002401775.2 Ectothiorhodospiraceae bacterium | reverse complement strand
CGCAATGAAAGGCACTGACGGGCCTTCATAGTCAAGCCCTCGGCCTACACCTTCCAGATAATCCATCACCGAATGGCCTTGCAGCAAGAGACCGGCTATGGCCTTGGCCGCATCCAGTACACTGCCGCCACCCACTCCCAGGACGCTGTTAACCCCTGTTTGGTAAAATTGTGCCACAATCCGATCCACCTGCTGTGGCGTTGGCTCTCCGTCGATAATCACCTCGCTCCACTGCACTCCGGCAGCCGCCAGTGCATCCTGGAGCGGCGACCAATAGGGCGTTGCACGAAAAGAGGTAGCGCCGGTAACCAGGAGCACCTGACGACCATAAGCGGCCACAAGGGATGGCAGTTGCCTGTGGCTATTTTCACCAAAAATAATCCGTGGCAGGCGGACCGTCGAGAATGCGGGTATTTTCATCATAAAAAGTGAAGCCTGTTCGGAACAATCATTTCGCGGCAGTCATTCCAGAGCAACCAGTGCTCCAACGACTTAATGTTGCGAGAATAGCCCGGCATATTGCACACCCTGGCGCGGCGATGCCATCCAACCGGCAACCGTTTCGCGCCAGGTTAAGTAGTGCGCGGTCTCTTTGTGTGCCAATGCCGCGCTGGCATTACGATAGGCTTCATAAAGAATAAACTGATTGGGCGTATCCGCCATTTGCAGCACATCAAAACGCACATTGCCGGATTCCTGTACCGATGCTTCATGGTTTAACTGTGTTGCGGCAATAAAACGCTCTACGAATTCAATTTTAACATCAATCTTGACCAATGTTGTGTGCATAATATTTATCCCTTTTAAAGGTTACCCTTGGCAGGCATATGCCTGTTTTTGAATCATCAAGGCTTATTAAATGTACAATACAATGCACAGTCAAGCGTACAATATCAATACCCTACACCTCACAACCGTTTGCTGAGGTTGCTGAGGTTATCCCTTCATCGTGATGTGGTGAGTCCGCTATGGGTAACAATACGGTGAATGTTGATCCAGCATTTTCCGCTGAAACCACCTCCAGACTTCCCCCCATTAATTCACAATAACGACGACTAATGGTTAACCCAAGCCCCGTCCCCCCATATTCCCGGGTGCTACTGGTATCCACCTGGGAAAAAGGCTGAAAAACATCCTCCAGGCAGTCCGCGGGAATACCTATCCCGGTATCTCGCACCTCGAACGCTAATTGCTCCCGTCTACCATCCAAGACACGTAACGCAACATAAATGGTAATACTGCCAGCGGTCGTAAATTTGGCGGCATTCGACAAAAGATTCAAAAGCACCTGTTGTAAGCGTTTTTTATCGGCCCAGATTTTGCTCTGCGGTACCGTATGCGCCACACGCAGAATATTGTCCTGCTGCTTAATAATGGGCGCAATAGTCACACAGACCTCTCCAAGCAAGCCATCCAAATCGATCCAGTCCATATTCATGCCAATACGCTCGGCCTCGATTTTGGACAAATCAAGCACACCATCAATGAGAGACAATAATTGCGTAGCGGCCAGCAATACCTTCTCGAGATCACTCTGTATCTCCACCTCTCCCCGTGCTTGCGCATCCTCGGCCAGCAACTGGGTATAGCCCATAATGGCATTCAGCGGCGTGCGCAGCTCATGGCTCATGTTGGCGAGAAAACGGGATTTGGCGCGATTTGCCAGGAGCGCCGCGTCCCGCGTAATCACTAGCTCGGCATTCATGTCTTTCAAAGCCTGCTCGGCCAGCACCCAACGGGTGACATCCGCGACCAGCAATAGCCGCTCATCACCGCTGGTATCCATCAAGGTAGCTTCATGAATGAAGCGCTTACCCATTGGGCTGGTATCACTAATGCGCACCGTATTGCCGAGTTCCAAGCGGCTGCGGTAACGTGACCACCAGGCGTTGGGGGTTTCCCAGTCCGCGAGAATTTCATGCAAGGTACCCCCAAGAGGGCTCAGGTCTGCCGATACCACACAACCAACACCGCCCCCCACGCTCCCTAAGGCACGCTCAAGGAGGTCGCGTTGCGTAGTAATCGCGACCGCCGCCTGACGTTGCCGTTCGCTTTTAAGCCGTAGTTGAAAACCTTGGATAGAGAGCAAAGCGGCCGATACCATCGGCACAATACGCTGTGCAATTCGGGTATGGCGAGGAGCGAAAAAACCTTTCTCGGCATGGACGCAAATCAGTACGGCGACACCTTCTCCAACTTTACCCTCACTGGCACTTCCGTCTCCAAGGAAAACAGGAATGTGCAACACCGAACGGACGCGGCCCAGCAAAGCGCAGGACTGTGTCGCCCAGGCAGGCTGCTTCGAGGTATCAAAGAGCGCCACAGGTTTACCGCTCAACACTCGTTGTAAAGCAGGGTCAATACCTAATCTCAGCCCAGTGAGCAGGTGATCCCCTGTGGCCATCGATACCAAGGCGCCATCGTCAACCGAAAACAGGGCTGCATCGTCGAAGTGCAGTAGTGGGCCCAGCACATCGACAAGCACGACATAAACAGCCTCAGGGTCTCGCGCCATCGTTAGACTGGAAACACCGGCAAGCAACAAATCCCCTTCCTGGCGCCAGGCACGTTCCTGTTCAAGCTGCGTTTGAAGCTCGACCAAACTCTCCCGGAGTTCTTCATTTGCGTACTTCATGCGCTATACGGGGTACGGGGCATTGCCCAGTAGCAGTACCGAAATCATCAAATTCCCATGACGATTTTCGCCCCCGATAAAACAACCCTGTTCTCCAAAGGTGAACGAACCCAAAAAAGGACGTTCTTCCAGGGCATCATTAAGATGGTTAACCACACTCTCCATCTGGGCCTGTATGGTCAGCATGCAGCCCGCGCAATAAATGACCAGACCACCCGCGATATCGGCTGGTTTTACATCGTTAGTCCGCATCGCCGCCCTGGCCACTCGCCCGGCGCGTTCAATCAGGCTATCCCGCGTACCTTTCATCAACCAGATTTCGTCACCCACGGCAACATCTGAAAACAAGCTCAAACCATGGTCTGCCGTAATATGATCTGGATGGGAGAGCTGGTGGTAGGCTGTACCACTCACGCTGCCGACCACCCGACCCAGCGGGAATAACGTTGTCAGAGGGAGCACGTTTTGCTCACCGGCCGCAAACGCCTCCTGCAGTATGCCACCGGTCCAGTCATCATAAACCTCTGCCGCCGGGCGCCCATCAATCTCGTGTAAAACACGGCCATCGGCGCGTGTCACACGGCCTTTTATTTCAGTGGGCTCATAACCGCTATGAAAGGCAAAATAAAGTTCTGTCGAGGGAAACAACACTGAGATGACAACCGCATCATGATACACACCCCTGTGAGTCAATTGGGACCATTGGCCACTTACGTCGTTATCGGCCGAACTGCCACCCACAATAGGTACACCCGTTCCAAGCGAGCTTTCAAGCCCACTAATGACACTTTCCTCGACACCAGGAGGGGCGCTAACCCATATCAATCCAGGCACTTCACCGGGCCGGCCGGCATCATTTAGCGCAGCATCCAACGCCTGGCAAGCAGCGGCTTGCGGCGATGCGGCAGCCTCCAGAGTAGCCTCACCAACGCCATAATCTCCCTCCGGGTCGGAAATACCGAAAGCCGCCATACCTCTCCCTTCGGCACTAACCACTCCACGCTCGGTCATTGCCCCAAGACAGGAAGTACTTCCATGGAAACGCCTGACGTTGTGACGCATTAAGGTT
>NVUB02000218.1 GCA_002401775.2 Ectothiorhodospiraceae bacterium | reverse complement strand
GTAGCGTCACTCAAAACGACCAGAGCGCATTCCAGGTCAGATAGTAAATCTTTATGCATTAATTTGACGGCCTCTTCGGAAAACACTACGCCATCGTTATTGTCCGGCATGACAAGTCCCCCGGCGTGGATGCGTAACACTGGCAACATGACTTTGACCGATGATTTCACCCTTGTCCTGGGCACCGGTTACCATTTCAATGGCCTCTTTTTCGGTTTCGGCACTCACCATCTGGATAGACCGGTAAACGGTAAAGCTGTGAATTTTAAACAGGCATCGGGTATTGCTAATGCCTTGGGGTGGTGGTTCTGTAATGATGGGTTGAGACATGGTTATAACTCCTTGAACGAGTAAAACCACCACCGGGTAAAAGGTGGCGGAACGAACAGAGTTGATACTACCGACACGAGGAACGGCGCTCCAAAGAGCCCCTGCACGTCCCGCCAAAAAATGGGGACATAAAAAAAACGCTATCCGAAAGGTGCGTCAACACCACGTGTATATTTCAGGGTATCAATCCTGGCGCTGAATGTGTCAGCGACCCGGATAAGATAGTCGTGGGTACGGTGGATGTCAAGGGGTGGGCGGAAAAGATACTTACAATTTTATCAGCCTTACTTGTGTTTCTTTATGGCTTTATGCAATTTGAGAAATTCAC
Source organism: Ectothiorhodospiraceae bacterium (assembly GCA_002401775.2). Classification (GTDB taxonomy): domain Bacteria; phylum Pseudomonadota; class Gammaproteobacteria; order SZUA-152; family SZUA-152; genus SZUA-152. The sequence goes on along the minus strand of NVUB02000218.1, from coordinate 6,180 downwards.
GTTTGCTTGATCCAGCTTGGGACGCCATGCTTTTAATAAGATCCCAGCTAAAGGGTGCTTTTGGACAGTCAACCGTAACTTTGAAGCGGTGATTTTCTGAATTTTTCACCCATTGCTCATGAGAGCCTTTCTGAACTCTCTTCTTAAACCCTAAATATACGAGAATATTCTTTACATCTTTGCACGTTAAAGAAGAATTGCTTTTGCCCATCTGCTACCGGCAATTGGAATAAGGAGTAAGAGGAAGCGTCTCATCAAATAAGCGATAAACGCCATCCGTTAGGCTAAGAACTCGAAATAGGGCGCAATGCAGGTAGTATTTTAACCACATGCTTGCGGGCGCTTTCCGGTTCATGAAATAGGCCGCATGTCCCTTGTCTTCACCAACAAGAGCATCAAACACATATTCAGCTATCATTTCGCGCAGCTTGGATTCCACTTCATCAAAGGAATCCCCCTGCGCCGCAAGGTTGAGGTCTAAGCATACTGCGTGCCATTGTTCAGATTTATTTTCGGCATAACAGCGCAATACTAATTGGGTTGCTTTCATTATTTTACGGTAGATTAGGGTACGGGGAATGTCAAGACGGGTAAAAAAATAATTGGCCCGTATAGCGTTCGCTAAAGGGGCTAAAGGGGCTAAAGCCTTAATATTGGTTATTATTTGACCATTTCAGAGCGTTAAACCATGAAAAAAGTACGTGAATAACGAGAAACCCCCTCAACTATCGGCACACAGTCTCAAATCGAAAAGGTAGCCCCATTCCGTGGCCTTATTAACTTAAAACCTTATGCAAACAATGCGTTAAGGCATTCGACATACTCAATGATTTTCGTCCCCGTCTTTCTTTGGCTTGTTTCTCGTAAAAAGGCAATGCTTTCGCCGCATATCGACCAGGCAGTCGAAGCGTAACAGCGGACACAGCACTAAGGTTAAGTCGTTACTTTGGCAGTTCGGCACAGTTCTGGCTTAACCTGCAAGCAAGCTTTGATTTGCAAGTAGCCGAAAGAGAATCAGGAAATAGTAAGCTGTGTTGCCATTCTCTGCTCAACGGCTAGGGATTAACCCAGACCAAATCACGGAGATTTCAGGCATTAACCACGGACACCTTGGCGTTCTGCACTCTTGAGCTTTTCTTTTGCACACGAATCTCAACATCCATGCCCAGGTCATTCAGTATGCGGAATAGGCGTTTTATCGAAAAGTGATCCAGCCTTCCATGTTTCAGGTCTGAAATTTGCGGCTGAGTAATACCAAACTCTTTAGCCGATAACTCCTGCGTAGCAAAACACTTGTCTATCGCCTGGTTGATAATTACAACAAGATCAGCCTTCATTTTTAACTCACCTTTAGCATCCATATTTTAACCTTTATTTTATGTCATGGCGTGTATACTTATTGCACTATACGTTAACCATCATAAGGCAAAATATGAGATTTTTACTATCAGCGGTTTTACTACTCTTACCCTTCAGCACTTTCGCCCACGAATCAACAGACAGGTTTAAAGCTGATATTGTGGCCAATCAAGATGGGTCAATCAAAGTCTTTGTCCTGGACACTTTTAACGGTGATTTCTGGGTATTTACAGGCAGGGATATTCCCAACACTAAACCTGAAAAAGTTAAACCGAAAGCTAAAACGGAAATTGAGGCTCTGCGCCTAAAGGAGCGTCACACACAACGCTTGAGAGAGGCACAGTTGACGCCAGACGTGATTGAGGCGGTAGGATAGAGGGAAGGGGTGCTTTGGCTGTAGGGCGTCACTTAAAAGGGGTGTGGCTGCCCAGAGCTAATGACCATAAAGCGTAAAATCCAAATCAAACCAGAGAACATAAAATATATCCTTTTGACGATAACCCACCATAGGGTTCTTGCCGTGATATCTAAACACAATAAAGCCATCTAAATCATCAGTGATAAACTTAGGTATCGGCGCTCTAATTCTATGCTTGGCTATCTTTTCCGTTCCTAAGCCGTGTCGTCCTAATTGTTTTATCTCATTCCACGTTAACGATTCCCTGCGAAACATGGCGTCCGCAAACATGGCTTTATGTTCTTGGTTGAGACTGGAAAGACAATATTTGCCGGCTTGAAGCTTCTGTAGCGAAAAGACAGGGGGAAAATTATCGTAATTCGGTTTCTCTTGCGCCTTTACGGTCTTACGTTTACCGGGTTTATCTCTTTTTATCCGTCCTGACATTTAATTGATTCGAGTTTTAAAATAATCAGTAATTTCGTCAAGAGAAATAACACCGGCCTCATTTTCGTGATTTAACCAAGGTGATTCTTCATGGGTCATATCCCTTAATTTCCACGCTGAATACTGGCCAAACTCATCAAAAACCTCTTTGATCAACCCAAACTCATCACTGTTTAGTGAGTTCTTATCAAAATCAACAGGCAGCGGGATACTGCCCCGACCATACTGCTTAAAGTCATGATACAGCCCTTCCACTACTGGCCCATGAACCCAGGCAGAGATAGGGTCGCTAAATAATGGGTTATCGAACAAAGCACAATAGAAACCTTGCGCGTAATACATAAGCTTTTGCAGCTTAAGATTTGAAATGCCGTCTCCGTCATTGGTGTCATCCAAATAAAGAAAGCAGTTAGCAACATCTTTTAGACTGGCCATAAACCTTCCCTACCTGTAGCGGTTCACTGGCACACGATACCCGTTACCCGCAGTGATGCCAAATCTGATTTGCTGGTGGCTAAATTAATACGCCGACGGGCTGGTGGGAATATATTTAACACCGTTGAAGCACCGCGCATTATATTTCTAATATATTTATTCATTGTGGTGTGCCTTGTACAAAGATCCATTTTCAGTGCTGAGTATAGACAACTATCGTCCACCCAGTACATGGCTTTAATGACATTCATTTAGACAAAAAAAAGACCAGGGATCGCCCGGTCTCTTTTATAGCTGAATAAAGGGTTTCTTATCAGCTATGGGTTACTTATTTAAAAGCCTTGCTATGCAATGCGGTGTTTTGCTTTGCTATTCCGATGTTGTGGCTACCGGATGCCTTTGTTGCGCTTTCGCGCTTTGCCTGCCATGCCGTGCCCAGCCTAGCCATTCCCAGCCGTGCCATGCCTACCTACAAAAGAACTGTCTAGGCTATCGTGTTACTGGCTGTATATGTCGCGAGACACTATCGGCACGGAACTTTGATGTTAATGACGTTGTTCTCTGTAAGCATCCGCTCTGCGCTCAATTGCATGAACCTACTGCACGATTAAGTACGGTAATTTCATCAAGTCTTGCACGAGAGAGATTGAAGGTTATTAGGGTACGGGGATGATGCCAACAGCCATTTTAATATTTTAGTAATGAAATGACTTGTTGATTATTGCTAAAGAGTTTGGGCGTCGACATGACACAGTGCTCAGGTCTATCGACGATTTGATTAAATCAGGTCACATTGGCCAACACGAATTTGTGTTGACCAATTACCTCATCAAAACCACGGCAAAACGCTACCAATATTCGGGCAATATTCGGGCAATATATCGCAAAATGTTAGTGACCACTACGGCTGCGACCTTAAAGGAATGGTGGGCAGTGGCAAAATACAGCCGTAGTGGTTACTAACCGGTAGAGTGAGCAGTACCGCCAAACGCAATATTTTAATAACCTTGTAAGTTAGTAGGTCTTAACCGGGATAGCTATACGCCCGTAATAGAAACTAATGATGATACAAATGGTGATATTGATAGACGCTCTTTAAGAGCAGACCACCCCCACCCTCCGGCCCCCCTGAGGGGGATTACACTATAGAAGACAAAACATTGAGAAACATGTGGTTGAAGAGAGAGAGGTCTTGACCTTGGGTTAGGTTCGACGTTCTGGGTGTAATGTTCTTTAAACTCAGCGGAAGATTCCAGGAACTACCAAGATTGATGGTTACAATGGGATAACGAGTCAGGCTATTTGTGGTTACTTTTTATTAGCCTGTAAATACTCAAAGTTTGGCTGGTTAGTAATTGGCTGGTTAGTAACAGGCGTCTGAGGCTCTACAGCGGCCCATGTAATTCGTGGCTTACCATCAAGCCGCACCCGGAAGTCACGCCCACGAACAAAGCCCATTTGTACAAGGGCGTTTATCTGGTAACTCGCATGAGTGAACCCGGTAAGCTCTTTCATATCGCCCTGCGTTAAGAATCCGCTCATAAATCACCTTGATCCCTATCGGGCGCACAAGACTGGGCGGAAACTTTGCGCCCAACTATCCCGTATACCACCAGCTTGAACTCAAGCCGTCAAATCACCGAAACATCAATTCCAATGTCTTTCATGCGCTCCTAACGCATTCTAACTTCATATTTGCTTATGGCGTTATTCCAGTACGACCATCCCCAACCGTCCAGTCTGCCGTCTTTCATTATGATTGGCGTCAACTCATCATCTGTAATTGTGGAACCCTGGCTTTTTAGATCCGTATAGTAAAGTATTACTTCAAAATAATGCCCACCAAGGCGGTGCATTTCTGTTCTGTATGGATTGGTTATTGTTTCGCCTATGGCTTGCAGCGTTATGGTTCCCATCACCTCAAGCACTTCTTGTTTAGTCATCCCCACCGAAAGGAAATTAAGGCTGTGCCGGTTATTAGCCCGAATCTTGTGTAAATTTGAGCACCCAGGCAGGAAGGCTGAAAGAAGCGTTAATAAGACGATAGATATTAATAATTTGTTTAAAAACTTCATAGTAATTTCCTTTTAATTAATGACTAAACTTTACAATACAACCGCTGAACCTTTACAAACCCCAGCAGTTCAGCATTTCTCAACATCACTTCGAGACAGCCTTGCAGCGCCTGCATATCCAGGCAGGTACATTACCTGGACGCCTGTAGTGTGTTTTCCTGTGTCCAAGCAGAAGGCAGGATAACTTGTGAATCAAGTTGATTTTGATTTCTCCAGTACCTGTATAGCCGTCTCGGCATTTTTCAGCTCAGTAGCTTCAGCTTTCGATAGCTTCTGTTTATTTAGCAAATAAATTACCCGCAGATATAGCCGTTTCAGCTCCTCGTCTTTTGGTTGGGCGGCTTTGAATGACTCTTCGAGGCGGCTAATTATTTCAGCATTTAACGATTTTGATGTCGTTTGAGATGTTGATGAAAGCTGCCCATGCAGATCTTTCGGTATGCGCAAAGTGATTCTTGTATATCTGTCGTCATTGTCCATAAGTGCAATTATACACTGTTATCGTGTCACGATGCTTGACACTGTTATCGTGTCATAATACTGTAAGCGGCACCATAACAACACCCTTTAAGGAATCGATAATGAAAGAGCCAATACTTCGCATACAACTACGAATCCCAGAAAGCACAGCTAAATGGATTAAAACCAAAGCTGAAAAAAGCTTTCGCTCAATGAATTCGGAAATAGTTGTGCAAATTATGAAAGCTCAACGCGAAGAACAGGCCCAGGCCACCCAGGAAGGCCAGTAACCCGCCTTCGCGGGATTGGTGAAAACTAAGCATGGGTAAAAAGAAAAGCCTTCCGTTCGATGGCCGAGGCGGGGTGATTGTGTTTAGGACTTACATGCTCAAATCAATGGCGTACGCATCGCTCAGTCCTCAATCAAAAGCTTTATTAACGCTTATGCAACTTCACTGGGATAACGATAAGCCCGTGGATTACGGGGTGCGTGAAGCTCTAAAAAATATCCCTTGTGCTTTTGGTACTGCACGAAAGGCATTCAGCCAGCTCCAGGATCGAGGTTTTATCGTCAAAATGGACGAGTCAGAATTCAATAGCCGTACAGGCTCCAAGGCCCGCTCATGGCGTTTAACGTATATGCCCTATACGAGTAAAGCGCCAACCAACGAGTGGGAGAATTGGGTAGATAAAAATTAACCCAACCGAGTCAAATATGAAACATAAAAGCACGTTTGTGAAGCAAAATTGAAACAATCATTTTTTGAAAAGTAACAATTCACTTCATATTTGCTTCACAAGCATCAAAAATCAATGACTTACACGACTATAAATAATTCATATTTGCTTCACACCTACATACCACCGGTACCCTCATAATTTATCCAGAGATAACCACTAAATAACCGGCTTGATATGCGGGCGGTACCAAACTCCAAAGGAAATAACCATGAAAATCACTATGAAATTATTAGCCTGCAAGGTCTGTGGTGCTCAATTCTGTAGATG
>NVUB02000217.1 GCA_002401775.2 Ectothiorhodospiraceae bacterium | reverse complement strand
CAGTGATAGTAAGGCGTAGCCTCAAGCGAGATTTGAGCATAACGGGGCTTGGGCATGGTTAACTCCTTTAACCTGTGTGATTCCTTGAAAAATGGATGTTGGACTTGCTTGCTTGGGTTGTCAACAGTTAATATTAGTGTAAGGGGTCTAACCCCTTTTAGCTGCTTTTAGCTAAAAATATCGGGGTCAACCTGACCCCGATATTTTTTTTAATCAGTAACCAATCATTGACGTGGTGTTGAATTACAAAGGTAATAAATTGTGAGATTAATAAAATTGAAGTTCATTTGTATTGGTGTAATTATCTTGTGTGGGATTTTTTCTACTACGGCAGTTGCTGGAGAATATTTTGTATCAGGAAAAATAACTTCGTTATTGGCTTCTGCAAAAAATCCAGCAATCAGGATAGCCGGTAACATATCACCTAGTGGATGTAATGGTGGGACATACGGATGGCTTTATTTTGTTGGAACAGCGGAAGAAAGAAATAGAGTCTATGCCAGTGCTTTAGCATTATCATTGGCCGGTAAAACGGTGACCGCTTATACTAATTCAGATGGTGGGGTCTGCCAAATAACTAACATACAAGTGACTAATGGCCTGAATTAATTCTTTTTTATCAAATGGAAAAGTATAAATTCACCACTGGGTTTGTATTGGACGAACGAGCAAGATCAAAGCTCTTATGCTGAGTGGTTGGCATCGCTGCGTGATGTCCGCGCAAGAGCCAAAGTTATCATGCAAGTGGATCGGATGGAATTGGGTTGTTTGGTGATTCAGAGCCGATAGGCGAAGGCCTGAGTGAGTTAAGAATCCACTACGATCCAGGTTATCGTGTTTATTATGGCAAAGAGGAACAGCATGTTTATCTATTGTTTTGTGATGGTAATAAATCGACACAATCCAAAGATATCAAGCGTGCTAAAGTGTATTGGCAAGACTACAAGCGGAGAAAACAGTGATGGCACGTAATGTAAGAGCAACCCATAGCGAGCACCTGCGTGACCCCGAAGTGGCCGCAGAGTATTTAAGCGAAGCATTGGAAGAAGGAGATTCCTGTATCGTATTAATGGCCTTGCGTAATATTGCTGAAGCACAAGACGGCGGTATTGCGGGGCTTGCAGTACGTGCGCATCTTGGCCGTGAAAGTATCTACAAAATGCTTTCGGAAGCCGGTAATCCAAAGTTATCCAGTTTTACCAAAGTCATACAAGGACTGGGTTTACACTTGAAAGTTCAAGCTCACAGTTAGAGGCTGAGGCGACCGACGAAGGTCTTGAAATTTGCTGAGTTTACGGAAATCAGTATCGATAGGCCGGAGCTGACTGCTGACCTGAGAAGCTTCCCGGTTGACCGATATGTCTTGTATTACCGGGCCAATACCGGTGGTATCGAATTGGTCCGGGTGTTACATGGCTCACGGGATATAAACTGGGTGTTCTGAAGGTCTCACCCCCTGACATTAAGACGTAGTGCCGTTGGACCGTGCATCACAAAGCTTGCATCAGCGAGAACTGGAGTCACGAGGACCGAGAACAATCGTTTCTAATATATAGGGTACCCACGCGTTTCCGTCTGAGGCGGATACATTTTACTGTAATCATCTACACCAGTTACCGCACGTGGGCGGTGGGTATTATGGTTCCAGGCTGCTGGAAGTTCTAATTTTTGAAGGTAGTGCATTGTGGTTTGATGGCCGCAGTCGTTTATTCTGCGTTTTTGGTGTTGATGCAGCCTGCATTGGTGCTCCCTAGGGGATTCGAACCCCTATTACCGACGTGAGAGGCCAGCGTCCTAACCATTAGACGAAGGGAGCACATGCTTTGCAGGTTTCTGCCGCTGGGGCGCGGGAGAGGTGCTATTATACGCGGCTGTGTACATTGCTCAAGAATCATCCGGTTGGTGCTGCTTTGACATTCGGCCGTTTACCTACCATTCTTTGACAATTGCTTGGGCCTTCGATAAAAGCACATTAGATGCTGAATTGAATAATAATCAGGGCTAAATCCATAGCCTCTACAAGAATAACAGCCATTGACCATTGAATTGATAGATAAGCCCGGTTCACCGGACGTCATTCCCAGACCTGACCATATTATTACGCGCGCTAATATCAATGAGGCGGCGCTGAAGGTGTTGTATCGCCTCAAGGCGGCGGGGTATCAGGCCTTTTTGGTGGGGGGTGGGGTGCGTGACTTATTGTTAGGCCGCGAGCCTAAGGATTTTGATGTGGCGACGGATGCTCACCCTGAGGAGGTGAACGAGCTGTTCAGTAACAGCCGTTTGATTGGGCGCCGTTTTAAGTTGGTGCATGTGCGTTTTGGCCGCGAAATCATTGAGGTGGCGACGTTCCGGGGTACGCACGATGATGCCAATGCGGATCAAGGCCATATCGAAGACGGTATGATCCTGCGCGACAATGTGTACGGTACCCTGGAAGAGGATGCCTGGCGCCGGGATTTCACCATTAACTCTCTGTATTACGATATTCGGGATTTTTCCGTGGTGGATTACACCGGTGGGGTGGCTGATCTGGAGAAGGGTCTGTTGCGCGTTATTGGTGACCCTGCGCAGCGTTATCAGGAAGACCCGGTGCGTATGCTGCGCGCCGTGCGCTTTGCGGCGAAGCTGGGCTTCCGTATTCACGCGGATAGCGAGGTGCCGATTACAGCGTTGGGCGATCGGCTGGAAGCGGTGCCTCCGGCACGTTTGTTTGATGAAATCCTCAAGTTATTTATGTCTGGGTATGCTGTCGAAACCTTCGAGCTGCTGCGTCATTACGACCTTTTCCGCTTTTTGTTTGAAATGACGGATGATGCTCTTTCCCGGGAAGAGCATGATTTTCCGCATTTGCTGGTGGCCAAGGGGCTGGCGAATACGGACGACAGAATTGCTGAGGGTAAACCCGTTACGCCGGCCTTCCTGTTTGCGGTGTTGCTGTGGGAGCCGGTGCGTGAGCGGGCGCTGGAGCTGCAGGCGGAAGGTGTTAGCGAGATTCAATCGCTGCAAATCGCCAGTGAAGCGGTGATTTCTGCTCAGGTGAAGCGTGTTGCCTTGCCGAAACGCTTTAGTCTTCAGACCCGAGAGATCTGGGTGATGCAGGCTCGCCTTAAACGTCGCAATGGTAAACGTGCCGAACGTTTGTTTGAGCAGGCTCGTTTCAGAGCGGCGTACGATTTTCTGCTGTTGCGTTCTGAAACCGGTGAGGACGAGCTGTTGCCGCTGGCCGAGTGGTGGACGGATTACCAAGAAGTGAACCCGGATAATCGGGCCAATATGGCCAAGAGCGCCCCGTTAGGTGGTGTAAAGAAGAAGCGACGTCGTCGGCGCAAAAAACCTAGTCAGGGCAATGCGGAATAGTGTCTCCCCCGAAAGCGCCGTTGCCGACGTTACCAACGGTTATCGCCTATATTGGCCTGGGCAGTAATCTGGGAGACCCGCATACCCAGTTGCGCACGGCCTTTGAAGAGCTGGATGCATTGCCACAGAGCGGTTGCCTGGCTTATTCCTCTTTATACCGGTCTGCGCCGATGGGGTCGGTAGATCAGCCTGATTTCATTAATGCCGTGCTGGCATTGGAAACCACTTTGACGCCTGAGGCGCTATTGGGTGCATGTCAGCGGTTAGAGCAGGCACACCAACGGGTACGCGGTGAGCATTGGGGGCCACGTACTCTGGATCTTGATGTGTTGATGTATGGGGATCTGCGTATTAATACGATCAATCTGACCATTCCACACCCGGGGCTGTATGAACGCAACTTCGTCCTGTATCCTTTAGCAGAAGTCGCCGCCAGTGTGTCACCGGACTTGCAGGTGCCGGGGGCATTTTCACAGGAAGGTTCTCAGGAAGTTTCAGAAAAAGAGTCACAGGAAAGGCCATTAACCGTCGCGCTGCAAGATTTATTGGCCAATTGTGAGCGTGGCGAGCTGGAAAAATTGAGTTAGCTCGTGCAAAACAGGGTTAAGCGCCTGCCAGTATGGGCAAGCATTCCCGTGAATTATATTGAGATGCATGTGGGCCGCGTGGCGGTACCACTGTCGTAACCTAAAGAGTTAGATGTCCATGAGTCCTGCGGAAATCCCCCGCTATATTGTTATTGAAGGCCCCATTGGGGTTGGAAAAACCAGCCTCGCCAGGCGGCTTGCCGATGAGTTTGGGGGTGAGTTGTTGCTGGAGGGCGCGGAGGAAAACCCGTTTCTGGAACGGTTTTACCGCAATCCGCGCCATGCGGCGTTGCCAACGCAGTTATTTTTCTTGTTTCAGCGTGCCCAGCAAATTCAGGATTTGCGACAGTCAGACATGTTTGCGCCGGTGCGCGTGGCGGATTTCATCCTTGAAAAAGATCGCTTGTTTGCGCAATTAACCCTGGATGACCATGAGCTGCGGTTGTACGACCAGGTTTATGACAACATTACCCTGGATGCGCCACAGCCTGATTTGGTGATCTATTTGCAGGCCCCTGTGGACGTGTTGTTGAGGCGTGTGCAAAAACGAGGCCGGGATTATGAGCGGTTTATTGAAACCAATTACCTGGAACGGCTGGTCGAGGCTTATACGCGCTTCTTTTTTCATTATACGGCTACGCCGTTATTGATTGTGAATGCGGCGGATATCGATTTGGTGAATAATGACCGGGATTATCAGTTGTTGCTGGAGCGGCTGAGTAAGACCACCAGTGGGCGGCATTATTTTAATCCGGGTTCGTTTGATCTTTGAGTATTTATTGTCGGTGCATTTATTTTAAGGGAAGTGCCCCCATATATTTGGAGAGTTTTAGAGAGTTCTGTTAATTTCCATTCATTAAGCCCCGATAATGATTGCCCGTTTTGTTAACTATTTGCCCTCATTTCGGCGGTTACCCTCTGGGGAATAACGGCCGGGATTCGAGGATTTTAACGGCATTCTGGATTCCGGCCTTCGTCCATTACTCTCTGGAAAGGCGGAAAAAGTTATGAGGAGACCCCTATGAGCCGCATCACCACTTCCACATTACGAAAAATGAAACAGGCCGGTGAGAAGATCACTTGCCTGACCGCTTACGATTCCAGCTTTTCCCAAATTCTGGAAGAAGAAGGCGTAGAAATTTTATTGGTCGGAGATTCTCTGGGTATGGTCATGCAAGGCCAGGACAGTACCTTACCCGTTAAGCTTGCTGACATGATTTACCACACGCAAATGGTGCGCTCGGTAAACAAATCCGCTCTGGTGATGACGGATTTGCCTTTCATGACCTACGCCACACCCATGCAAGCTCTGGCCAGTTCCGGGCGTTTGATGAAAGAAGGCGGCGCACATATGGTGAAGCTGGAAGGCGGCGCCAACATGGTAGAGACCGTAGGGCATTTGGCCGAGCAGGGTATTCCGGTTTGCGCGCATTTGGGACTGTTACCGCAGTCGGTGAACAAGCTAGGTGGGTACAAGGTACAGGGTCGTACTGAAAAAGAGGCGCAGAAGATGCTTGCAGATGCGGTTGCTATGGAGGCCGCAGGGGCCGATATTATTTTGCTGGAATGTGTGCCGTCAATATTGGCAGCAGAAATTACCGCGGCATTGGATGTACCGGTGATCGGTATTGGTGCCGGCCCTCAATGCGATGCGCAGGTACTGGTGTTGTATGACATGCTGGGCATTACCTCTGGCAAACGTCCTCGGTTTACCAAAGACTTTTTAGAAGCGTCAGGTGATATCCGCGGTGCCGTACGCGCCTATGTGCAGGCGGTTAAAAACGGTAGTTTCCCGGCGGATGAGCATTCGTTTTAATCGCGATAGGTTTAAGACCTAGCCGCTCGCCTAAGAGCGCCTACTGTTGGCGCCTAACGTGCTGACTGTGGGTGAACCCCCTGGACACCGGCCTTTATGCCCCAGAGGGTATTCGCCAGTGTGACGATAATACTCCGCCAGCTCTCCTGAAAGCGCAGACTGTCGCCTCAGGGTGCCTACTTTTGGTGATGCTGCGGGGTGGTTTAATGAGCAGTAATGGCATAAAGAACCTGCTCTGGGATTAAAGGTTATGATGAAAATTGATACCATTGTAGATTTGCGGCTGGCCGTTGCCGGCTGGCGAGCCGCGGGGGAGCGGGTGGCGCTGGTGCCTACGATGGGCAATCTTCATGCTGGCCATTTACAGTTAGTTGAGCGCGCGCGTACTCATGCTGATCGTGTGGTGGTCAGTGTCTTCGTCAACCCCATGCAATTCACCGATGCCAGTGGTGGGGGCGGTGATTTTGAGCGTTACCCACGTAGCTTTGATGAAGATAACACCCGCTTGTCTGCTATGGCCTCTGCCCCGGATGCGGTGTTTTCCCCAACGGTGGCCGAGGTGTATCCCGGTGGCTTTGAAAGTGAGACTCGTGTTTCAGTGCCAGATATTTCCGACATCCTCTGCGGAGAGTATCGCCCCGGTCATTTTGTGGGTGTTGCCACCGTCGTCGCCAAGTTATTTAACATGGTACAGCCTGACGTGGCGTTGTTTGGTGAAAAAGACTTTCAACAATTACAGGTCATTCGACGGTTTGTCACTGACTTGTGTTTCCCTGTAGAGATTATCGGCGTTCCCACAGTGCGGGAAAAAAATGGTTTAGCCATGAGTTCCCGCAATCAGTACCTTTCGGCAAGCGAACGTGAAAATGCCGCCGTGCTGTATCAAATGTTATTGACCGCCCAACAAAAAATCGTCTCTGGGGAAGAGGCATTTTCAGACATTCAAACACAAGCCATCGCACGTTTAAGTGACGCCGGATTTCGCCCCGAGTATTTTGAAATTCGTCAGTCAGAAAACTTACAACCCGCCAGTGCGACGGATAGCCAAATCGTCATACTCGTCGCCGCCTGGTTAGGGAAAGCAAGGTTGATTGATAACCTGACAGTAAACCTATCTATAAATTGAGGTTCATGGGTCGTTTGAGGTGAGAGCCCCACGCAAGGTGATGCCTTACGGCATGTTGTCAGGTAACGACGTAACCTGACCTACGCAAAATTTCATTTTCGTTGCTAGAGTCTAACTCCCTGTAGGTCACGTTGCGCCGCTACGTGACAGGCGAAAGTCAGTCTGAGACAAATGTCACATAGCTTCGCAATATGACCTACATACACTCAGTCCTTCGTCCTTAGTCCATAGTCCTTAGCACTAAGCACTAAGCACTCACATCTGTGTCATTCAATAACAAATGCCGGGCCGCGACGGCTTTCTTGCTCTGGTTCAATTTGCTCTCTAACGACTTTACTGACTTGCGCATGTTTTGGCCCGGTTTCGAGCCAGACGCATAATTCGTCCACGGCCTGTTTCGGTCCACAGGCCAGGACTTCAACGGCACCATTTTCCAGGTTTCGCGCATAACCTGACACGCCCAGGCGCTCTGCTTCACGACGCGTAGAGGCTCTATAGTAAACACCTTGCACATGCCCCGTGATTTGACAACGTATACATACTGTCATTGGAATATCACTTTGGCGGGTAATCCCGCTCGTAATAGTGGTTTCCCGGTAGTAAACTTTACGTCAACCACGTATTGCGTTGTTGCCTTTTCAACAGGCTCCAATGATATAAAATAGACGATACCGGTATAGGATTTCCCATTAACACTGACCACCGCTTTTTCACCGTTGCGCACTGCCGATAACTGTTCTGTTGAAACATGCACACGCGCTAACATAAATTTGGCTTCCACTAACACCAATAAGGGTGTCGCCTGTAAGCGGCTGACGATGGTTTGTCCAACGGCGACATCACGACGGATGACCCAGGCATCAAAGGGAGCGCGCAACTGTGAATGCCAAAGGTCAATTTCAGCTTTTACCAAGGACGCTTTGGCTATTTGTTGGCTCGTGATGGCAGCATCGCGCTGGATAACCGCCAAGGCAAGGTCATGATCGGATATCAACGTCCGGTCATACATTTCCTGAGTGCGTGTCAATTCACGTTCGGCTTCATCGCGATCATTTGTGGTGCTTTTTAACGCGGCAGTTCGGGCCTGTACGCTGGCTCGCAGGATTCTGTCATCAAGCGCCATCAGTACATCGCCTTTTTTCACCGCATCGCCAGCGATAACATTGACGGTTGCCACGACACCGGATACTGGGGTACCAAGGGGCATTTTATTTCCCCATAGTAATGTGGCATCCATTTCTTGCGCGATTAACATTCCTGGCATCACTCCCAGCATTATTCCCAGCAACACGCTAGACAAAGCGCCCGGCCAACCCCATTGAATGGCAATACCCGGCTGTCGCATTTTTATCATCTGTGTTGATATCCCGTTTGTACGTTCATGGCGGTGTTTCCATTTTCATCGGGGCCGGCGTGTGTTCAGAAAATACTCTCCTCCCCAGTAAGGCATCGAGACGAGCCCAAGTGAGTGCCATCATAAAGTTTGTTTTTTGTGTTTGGTAACGCACGGCTGTCGTTTTTACCATGGCATCCCCCAGGTCAGAGTTAACTTCCATTTCATACAATGCACGGCTCCTGTCGAGGTACAGGTCACGAAATTCAGTTTCTGACTGCGCATATTCACGCGCCACTTTTAAGGCCTGTAATTCTCCCCAAAGTTCCAATATAGATTGCGACATGTCACGTTTGTACTGTTCCAGCTGCGCCCGTCTTTTGGTTAGCTCTGCACGAAACTTCGCGCTCTCAGCCTGACGACGGCCACCCGTTGTTAATGGAACGTGCAATGAGACGCCTGCTCGCCAATTGTCTCTGCCTGCGGTTTCCCGTGAAAAACGAGAGACCTCTGCATTGCCAACCAAGAGCGGGTTATCGCTGGCATTAGCGGCTGACAATTGTTCCTGGGCTTCTTTAACACGCAACCGAAATGTCAATAATAAAACATTACCGATTTCCGCTTCTTTTACCCAGGCACCAATTTCTTCGGGTATCGAACGCTGTAATATTTCAAGCTTGGGTTCACTTAACTCATTAGGGAGCTGCCCCGGCCGATTGAGGATATTGGCCAATTGCGCCCGTGTGCTACGTTGCGCCATGCTACTGCGATAACGCTGTACCCGCGTTGCCTGGTATTCACTGTTCTTTTCCATTAATGCAATGTCAGATAACTGTCCTAATTCATTACGCTGTTGGGCACGATCAAAACGCACATAGGCCATGGACATGCCTTCGTTATCTCGCGCATAGGCCATGTCCGCCAGCAGCACATCAAAATAGGCCGATAGTATCGTCACCCGATACTGGTTTTCAGCGGCTCGGTGCTGCTGCCGGGCGCTTGCTAATGCCGCTTGTCCCGCCGCCAATTGTGCGGAGCTTCGGCCAAAATCATACAAGGGCTTATCGATGGTGAGCTGTAGAAGATGATCGCCCTGTGTTTGGTCAAGGGCAATGGCGGGGGGATCAATCCAGCGCAGGCGTGTGGACAATTGGCTTTGCAAGCCTGTTTGAGCGTTAACCGTTTCGATACGGGCTTGTTCTTTTTGAATATTCGCCTCACCAATCACTGACTGAGGATGCGCTGAACGGGAGGCGGCCAGTGCCCGCTCAAGGGTCAATTCATCAGGCCAGGCTTGTGGATTATCTGTGGATGGTATTAAGGGCTGCGGGGAAAACGGCTTCGTCATACCTGCGGCAATCGCGGTGGAAGCGGCGAATAAAAACAGGGACACGGCGAGAGTCATCTTCGTCACAAGCAATACTATTGTCCGTTTGCCACACCGTTGCTCGCGGACCATAAAAATCATCGTGCCGGTATGACGTCCTGGGAAGCTTGATTGGCTTTTTGGCGTTTATAGCGGGTAAAACTCATGTCTTTGTATATCCCTTGCGCAACAAATTCCCCTAGCCAGAGAAATTCTTTAATGCCTGAGGTGGCCCCGGTATAACGCACTATTCTATCGCCCTGTAGATCATAAAAAGCGAAAACCGGCGTCGCTCGCACTCGATTATCTTTTTCCGAAAAAATGCGTTGTGTCGTAATGGTACCCTTAAAATCGGTCATTTCCACTTCGCCTTCAATGTCGATGGCAAAATTTAAAAAATGTTCGCGGAAATAAGCTTGAACCTCAGGCTGATTTAGCACTGTGGTTTTCATGCGACGACAAAAGGGGCACTCGTCCAGCTCAAAAAATAGCAATATGGCTGTCTTGCCCTCAGCACGCGCCTTTTCCAGCTCTTCGGGGAATTGCCCCCAGCTCTCATTAAAAAAATGGGTATAGGGGTCTTTGCCGACGACCGCCTGGGACGAACCGGCCCAACCACTGAAAAGCAGCAGAAAGAGTAAACATCGAAATAAAAATGCGAGGGTCGTCATAAAGAGTTAAGACTCCCATGGTTAAGGAAAATTCCTTTCGCAGAATCTTCCTGTTTGCTCATTGACTGAATAGTTTACTGGATAGTTTACTGAGTCTCTTGCTGGGCGATGAAGTCACTAATCAATTTTGCAGTAACCGGGCCCACTTGGCGGGCGACCAGTTCACCCGTGGGTGATACCAGAAACGTGGTGGGTAAGCCGGGAATAGGGCCTAACTCGGAACTTGGGCCGGGTTTGGTGCGCAGAACGGGGTAGTTCATGAAATATTCTTCCGAAAACTGCTTCAAGCCATTGAGGCTGATATCTTCAAAATTCACTCCCAGTACCACGGCATCCCGGTCTTTGTGGTTTTCATGAAACTCCACCAATTCTGGGATTTCTGCCAAACAAGGAGGGCACCAGGTTGCCCAGTAATTCACGACTACCCATTTGCCTTTGTAATCAGAAAGTTTGTGTTCCACGCCCTTCATGTCGAGCAAGGTAAAATCTTCTGACTCAGCCTGAGCATTGGCACTTGCCAGGAAACAAACCGCAAAGCAGACAACCAGCATTTGCCGGAAATTGAAACTGACAGTCATGATGATAATTCCTCGGGCCTGAAACCCTTTGATTAATTCTGGTTACCGAATGTACCAGCACCATATTCCTGAGCCATGTAGCTGGCTCATGCAGCTGGCTCATTTAGCTAACATTGTACCCGGCCCACCGAGTACTAGCCGGATATGACCCTGAAAACATCCGCAGGTTCGATTTTGATGTGGCCCAGACTGATGAGATGTGGAACATGAGGCAATTTACTGCGAACCATCATTTGCCTCAAAGCCTCAACTTAAGGTTTAGCATGTTCCATTGAGGATTCGATGATACCGTAGTTCATCGCCAACCGTGCCAGCTCGACGTCACTATCCACACTGAGTTTTTCGTATAAACGATGGCGGTAGGTACTGACGGTTTTGGGGCTAAGGCAGAGTTTATCGGAAATTACTTGCAAGCGCTGGCCCTGGGTCAACATCAGCATAACTTGCATTTCGCGAGGCGAAAGTGCATCAAAGGGCGAAACTTCGCCTCCCGGTGTCATTTTCAGGGCCAGTTTTTGGGCAATATCGGCACCAATATAACGCTCTCCCGTCGACACGGCCTTAATGGCCGCCACTATTTCGTCAACCGCACAGCCTTTGGTGAGGTAACCCGTGGCACCGGCTTGCAGCATTCGGCTAGGATAGGGTTCATCGGCATGAACAGAAACCACAATAACCTTCAGCGACGGGTCGGATAGCACCAGTTTACGGGTGGCTTCCAGGCCGCCAATGCCCGGCATACTGACATCCATTAACAGGACATCGGGGGCTTTCTGGCGCACCACTTCCAGGGCTTCTTCGCCACTGGCGGCTTCTCCAACCACACGAATACCGGGGGCATCATTCAATATCCGGGTTATCCCGGTACGTACTAATTCGTGGTCATCAACGACCATCACTTTAATCATTCGACACTCGACTCCTTGAAACCTGTCACGTGAGTAAAAGCACGTGCCCCTACAACGGCGTAAGAAAAAGACTACAAGAGTTTGCTAGTATAATGCATATTAATCATATTAATAGATGCGTATTCCCATTCCAGAAAAACAGAATGGTTGTTGCTGACTTTCACTGATCAAAATAATTCACATTTAATAAACCGTTCACTGCTGTCCCGTTAACTTTTTTCGTCATTCCGGCGCATACCTTCTGGGGCATAAAGGCCGAAATCCAGTGGTTTCAACGACACTCTGGATTCCGGCCTACGCCGGAATGACGAAGGGGAAGATATTGATTTACATGTCTCTCATACCACTAAGTGGTCTAATAGCGATGTTTATTGCCGGTTAAACAGCGAAGCATATCGAGTTAACGGGACAGCAGTGTAAACCGTTATTTAACGTTTAACAGCGCTCCCGCCTGACTCAAACGCTCTTCTGTACCCACATCCAGCCATGCACCAGTATGCAGCTCCCCACTTACCCGCCCTTCTTGCATTGCTTGGCGTAACAGCGGGGCCAGAGGGAATTTATCGGTTTTATGCTGCGAAAAATGCGCGTCAAAGAGTTCGGGGCGGTACAGGCCGATTCCACTAAAGGTCAGTCGTGGTGGGACTTTCCCCGTTAAACTCTGACTTTTTTCCGCGTTATCGTCTGGACAATAGAGCTGGCCGTCTTTCAGAACAAAATCCCCTCGGGGATGATGACTCGGATTCGGAACCATCACCAGATGCGCCACACCTCGAATGTGGCGTGGCAACTGTCGAAAATCGACATCCGTGGCAATGTCGCCATTGACCACGAGAAAGGCCGCATCAGCAGACTTCTCTTCCAAACCATGCACCAGCATAGGCAAAGCCCGATTAATTCCGCCACCGGTCTCCAGCCCCACTGCTCCCTCTGGAGAATAGACTATACGCACGCCATATTGTGAACCATCCCCCAGTGCCGCCTCAATTTGCTCACCCAACCAGGCGTGATTAATGACGATGTCATCAAAACCCGCACGCTGTAGGGCTTCAATATGCCACTGAATTAAGGGCTTTCCCGCCGCGATTAACAATGGCTTTGGGGTTTTATCCGTTAATGGTCGCAGACGTTCACCCCGGCCTGCCGCGAGAATCATGGCTTTCATTAGAAATCAGGGGAAAGGGGAAAGGGGAAAGAGAAAAAGGGATGTATCATTCTATACCTTCGCTCAAAATTCGGTGCAATACCTGTAGTTCCGGGTAACGGGCTGAGACTTCACACACGTAGTTGAGGGTTCGGGGTATATCGGCGAGATAACCGGGCTTACCGTCACGAATATTGAGCCGGGCAAATATCCCGGCAGCTTTGAGGTGGCGTTGTACCCCCATCCAGTCAAACCAGTGTAAATACGTTTCATCAGATTCACCCGGAATGATCCCGGTAGCTGCCGCTCGTTGCAAGTACGTTAATGCCCAGCGTTCGACCTGCTCACGGGGCCATTTGATGTAACAATCACGCAATAAAGACACTAGGTCATAGGTCACCGGCCCCACTACGGCGTCCTGAAAATCCAGGATTCCGGGGTTGTTTTGCGCGGTACGCATTAAGTTGCGGGAATGATAATCACGGTGCACAAACACCTGGGGTTGCTGTTGTGCAGCATCGCTGAGCTGCTGAAAAACAGCATCAAGCTCTACCGATTGCGTTGGAGAGAAAGTGATGTTGCAGTGTTGCTCGCAATACCAGTCACGAAAAAGCCCCATTTCACGCATCAACAAGGTGTTGTCATAAGTAGGCAAGGAGGTAGGTATAAAGGTAGACGGAGTTACCGTGTCATGCGGCGCATCACGCTGCATGACAAACAAAGCATCCAGGGCATCGGCATATAAACCCTCTACCGTGTGCTCGTCCAATACACTGAGATATTCCTGGTTATCAAGATCACTCAGTAATAGAAAACCTTGCGCTACATTTTGCGCGAGGATTCGTGGAGCATTAAGTCCAATACCCACTAATAAAGTGGCAATTCGGACAAAAGGCTCAGTTTGCTCCTTGTCCGGGGGAGCATCCATAATGATCAATGTAGCACTTTGAGTTAATTTATTACTGAGATGGCGGCGGGAATTAACGTCCAGCGTTACCCGAAAGTATCGTCGAAAACTGGCGTCTGTGGAGGCCGGCGTTAATTGGAAATCAACCACCTGCTGTGCACTACCAGTGTCGGCAGTCAGTACCTCAGTTAACCAGCGAGTCAGTGCTTCAAGCCGTTGCGGCATTCAATTCCCCAATCAATAATCAACAAAGAAGAAAGGCTATATACGGTCAGTACAGGTTGTGTGAGTACAGAGTCACTATAAACAGTGCTGTATCGAAACATGCCAATCGCATTGATGCAAGGGGATGTAAGTGGAACCCGTTAACTGAGGGGAGGGATTGATAAAAAGCATTTCCGCCAATGATGTTTAGAAAAACCAGTTAACGCCCACTTTCAAAATAGACCGTTGATAACTCTTACTAAAATTTTCGAGATCAATCGAGGAATTATTTTTCGTTAAACCATGCTGAACAAAAACCTCCCAACGCCGACCAAATGTCCGACTCATTCGTGTTGTGATACGCCACTGACCGTCAATTCGACGTTCACTGACATTTCCTGCCAGAATATTATCATCATTATAATCACTAAAACGGAAACGCCCATCCAGTCGAAGCCGCCAATGACTCGCAATATCCCGCCAGTGTGTTATTCGTAACGTATGCCTGGTGGGTGAATAGCGGGTAAATGGATTAGTGATACCAAGACGATCTTCTCTGTTATTCAACTCCAGCTGATAATAATAACGTGTTTTCCCAGCCGTATATTTGTGTTGCAAACCCACTCGAAACTGTTGTCTCCATCCATCCAAATAATCAAAAACCGCATCCGTCGCCTGAACACGGCTCAACTTGTAACGAAAATGGAACTGGCTGGCGAGTGACAACGCCGCCCGGACCCGAACATCAGCACTGACCACCCGTTGGTACTCGCTGCCATTAAAATATATCTCATCCCAGCTACCCCCCAGGCGGACTTTCCATTCGCCCAACTGGTCATATCGCAATATACGCGCGCTGAGTTGGCTGTCATTATTCTGACTCAACTTGCCGTATTTCCGCATCACTGCGCTTAACTTCAAACGCACACCACTGTTCACATTTCCTTTTAACCAGCGCCCCGCCGTTGTTGACAAATTGACTGCCGTATCACTTTCACCCGTCACTCCTGCCAGTTCTTCGTTCACCAGGGAAACATTACTGTCTCTTGCCAGGGCGCTGGACACTGACCCCGTCCAGTCAGGCACAGAGCGACGTGTTTTACGGGCTGAAACACCCAGTCGTTGCAAAGCCAGTGCTGCTAATTTTCGTAACTTTTCATTGCTGCGATTACGGTAGGCGCGCTGAAACCAGCGTATCGCCGTTGCTTCATCTTTTTGCTTGTTGGCAATGAGGCCGAGATTAAAATAGGCCAATTGTTCAAAGGTGGGGCTATCGGTCAGTTTGGAAAAAGTCTGTCGGGATGATTCATATTGCTGAAGTTTGTAATAACTAACGGCCAGATTGTAATCAAGTACTGAGGTATTCAGACCAGCCTGCCGGGCTTTTTTAAAGTGTTGCAACGCAGTGTTGTAATCACCCGCTATGGAGGCCTTTATGCCCTCATTAAAATAACGGCTACTGTTATCAGCCATTGATGTGGTCGCCAATAGCAAGCCAGATACCAGCACTATTACCACTACCATGCAGCGGCTAAAGACAGGGAATGCGGGAGATGATTTGCCGGGGAAAAGAAGATTTGCAGACGTATTACTCATGGTCGAGCAGTTTACCGTTACCAACGACATCAATCACCTCATTTTTCACCGACTATTCCTGAGCAATTCACTGGGGCTGGGGTTCAAAGCAGGGAATATATCGATTTACCACAAATGACTACAAAAAAATCCCACCCTTAATAATAAGGGTGGGATTTATAAACTGCATTTTACCAGTAACTTTTACGCCACACTCAAAGGAGGTTTGGTTGCTCGGGTTGTTCAGGAGCTTCTGGTATTTCAGGCGTTTCTGGTAATTCAGGAAGCTCGGGGACTTCTGGCATTTCAGGTGCTTCTGGAGCCTCTGGTACTTCTGGCATTTCGGTAGCCTCTGGAGCCTCAGGCATATCAGTTTCTTCAAGCCCCTCTTTACTTTCCTCTTCCCGCTCATGTTCGTCTTCGTGCGTTTCTTCTTCGTTTGCCTCGTCATGCTCTTCATTGGCGTCATCACGATCTTCAACGTCATCTTCACGATCTTCACGATCTTCGCGATCTTCGCGATCTTCATCATCATGCTCTTCACGCTCTTCGTCGCGCGCATCATCCTCAGGCTCAACCTCAGGTTCATGGTCATGATCTTCCTGACGTGCATCATTCGCTTGAGTCAGACCTTTACCTTCTTCGTGATCAGCATGTTCACGTGCTACGTCAGAGGCCTCAAAGGGCAGACTAAGCTCGTTGTGCATTTCTTCAAGATCATCGCTTTCAATAACACGGATGGTGAGATCAAGATCATCCATTTCCACGCCGAAGCTGATACCGGCAGACAGTAAGAATGTCACCCCTGCAATAATTGTCGTTTGTATCAGTTTCATAACATTTTACCTGCTTTACCACTTGTACAGAGCGTTTTTAATTGAGCCCATTGCTTACTAAAATTGTTCACTAAAATTGTTCACTAAAATTATTTACTAAAAAGTTACTAAAAATTAAGTATTAACCATTCACTAAAAACCACTATAAAGCCGACTGATCTCAGGTTGACGTCTCGTCAGCAAAAGACTCGAGACTCAAGGTCAGGGTTTTCATTTTATTCTCATACTCTATATTTGCCACCAGATCACCACGTGCAATCTGTGTTGCAATAATGGGTAACCGCAACAAGTTATCGCCTTTTTTAAGATTGGTCGTCCAACTTAGCTCACGGCGGCCGGGATACCCTACCAATGCCACATTTTCGGGTAGGTGGATGGTGATTTTGGCACCCGTTAATGGCTCCGCAGAAAAGAAGGCCAGCTTAATATCCTGTTTTTGATGTAAAACAATGGACATCACAGGATTGTCAGAGTCCGTGCTTTTTATAGGTGTATTTTTTGTAACGGCTTCATCGAGGACTGCTACGATCTGTTTCGTTGCCGATTCCGACACTTGCTCAGTCGCTAATTGTTCTGTCACTGACTGACCGGAGGTTATTTCGCTACCCGGAAACATGTCGGATGCCACCCACAAGGCCATGGCGGCAACGGCGGCACTGCCAAAACCCATGAAAAAGCCATTGCGCTGGTTGCTCGCCGGATGGCGGCGTGTCTTATCTGCTTCATTAGCAGTGACAGCAGTCAGCAATACGCGGTCAGCAAATCCGAGAGAGGGATCAGGAACCAGCATACGTTTAAGATCATCACCACCCAATTTTGATACCAACTGCGCATCCAAATCAGCAGCCAGTTCGGCCTCCAAGCCATCAACATACAAGGATTGACAAGCACTACAGCCTTGCTGATGCGTTTCAAATTGAGCCTGCAACTCAGAGGCGAGCTTATTCAGGCCGCTTTCGATATCGCCCGTTGAGAGATAGGTAAATGTATCTTTAAATTCAGTACAATTCATGATGTATTCCTTCTTGACCTATTAAACGCAACGTGGGTCAAAAAAGTTCCTTTTTTTATTCAACTATTTTTAAACTGGGGCTGAGACCCGCTGGCTCCAGCATTTTGCGCATTTTGGCACGGGCGCGGTGAATTCGGGATTTTAGGGTGCCAACCGGCACATTTAGTATTTTTTCCAATTCCACCAACCGGTATCCCTCTATATCATGTAAGGTTAGTAATACACGATGATCGTCCGAAAGTCGCTCAAAAGCTTCCTGTAGTTGCGTTATTCTTTGGTCTTCAGCCAAATCCTGGCTTGGTGTCGATTCACAATTGGCAATGGTTTCGTAAAATGCCGCTTCGTCATCAATCAACTCCATGGGTGAGCGCTTCTTACGACGTGTGCCATCTACAAACATGCGGTATAAAGAAGTCACCAGCCACGGGCGCAGCCGGTCGACATCTTCCAATTCAGCACAACGGGGAAAGAGTTTAATCATAAGATCCTGCACCAGATCCTCAGCATCTTCCTGATTACCACAAAAGCGAAACGCCAATCGGTAGAGGTAAGTGAGGTGTGGCCGAACCAGTTCGTCAAAACGCGCGGCAGAGCCGTGCTTGTTTGCAGCAGCGGAGAAGGGATATATTTTCATACAACGGCAGATTATAGAACCGAAAGGCCCCTAAGCAACTCCTATACAACAAAAATGGAACATCACCTGATTAACAAGTGTTTGGGGGGAATTCTGTGGAAATACTTTGGACATTTTACAGCACACCTTATAAAGGACGCCACTGAACAGAATAAGGTTCCGGGGAATACAGCAGGATTACTCCCCCACCATCCTCATACCCCCGTGACTCCACCCTCATGCACCGCCCTCATACACCACCCGTAGCGATTGCCAATGAATTGGCGCTGATATCCTGGCTCAGTTAAGCTATGCCATTCTTATCTTCCACTTGCCTGACACTACGCCGACGCTTTGCAAATGCCAACCCATTCCCTCAGTGATCGCGCCATTCTCATCACCGGATGCTCCAGTGGCATTGGTCTGTGTGTTGCTCACGGCCTGAAACAACGTGGTTATTCTGTCATCGCCAGCGCCCGTAAGGCGGAAGATGTCGCCCATTTACAGTCTGAGGGGTTTACCGCGATACAACTGGATCTGGCCGATACCGACTCTATTCAAGCTGCGGTCACTAAAACATTGCAGCTCACCGATGGAAAATTGTTCGCACTTTTTAACAATGGTGCTTACGGCCAGGCCGGTGCCGTCGAAGATTTGTCCCGAACGGTACTCATTGAACAGTTTGAATCCAATTTTTTTGGCACCGTAGAACTCACCAATCGCCTTATTCCCACGTTACGCCAGCAGGGGTACGGGAGAATCATTCAAAACAGTTCCGTATTGGGTTTTATCGCCTTGCCCTACCGAGGCGCGTATAACGCTAGCAAGTATGCGCTGGAAGGCATTACGGATACTTTGCGCCTGGAACTCTCTGGTACAGGTATTTCAGTCTCCATGATTGAGCCTGGCCCCATAGAAAGCCGGTTCCGGGAAAATGCTTTCAAGGCTTACCAAAAGAATATTGACTCAAAAAACAGTGCGCACCGTGATACCTATTTGAAAATGGAGCGTCGCCTGCAAAAAAAGGGCCCGGCTGTTCCTTTCACACTACCGCCCGAGGCCGTACTCAAAAAAGTGATTCATGCTCTGGAGTCACGCCATCCAAAACCCCGTTACTACGTAACATTTCCGACGTACCTGTTTGGCACGCTCCGCAGAATACTCAGCACCCGGTGGCTGGATAAGGTACTACTCAAAATCTCCGGGGACGAAAACCGCTAGACCTGAGACGAGTCGTTCAATTCATGTCGTTAGTTTTGGTTTAGTGTATTTAACGCAAAGGCCGCTAAGGCGCTAAGGTCGCAAAGAAAAGATGAGTTTGCTTTAAAGAAAAAAGAAAGAAAAAAAGAAAGAAAAAATAAACAGTTCACATCGTTATTCCGGCAGCCTTTTGAGCCGGAATCCAGTACTTTTGTTTACTCGGATGTCGACCCAACGTCGCTGGATCCCGGCCAAGGGCACGCCGGGATGACGGGTTTGGCGGAAGATAATTCTAAGGTTTATTGCAAATGACACACTGAAATTAGTCCCGTAGGTTGGGCAAAGCGTAGCGTGTCCAACCGTCACCGCATCACCTTGGGCACGTCGCTGATGCTCCTTTGCCTAACCTACAAACTTCGCTCTTTTCCCTCGCCCCTTTCCCCTGCCCTCCTACGGTAACGTGAAGTAAAAGGTCGCTCCTTCATCAACGACAGACTCTGCCCAAATCGAGCCTCCATGGCGATGAATAACGCGTTCTACCGTGGCCAGTCCTACGCCGGTGCCTTCAAAGTCTTCTACGGCGTGCAAGCGTTGAAAAACAGCGAACAAGTTGTCGGCGTACTTCATATCAAACCCTACACCATTGTCTTTTATGTAATACACGCGTTTGCCACGCTGGTCTACAACGCCAAATTCGATGATGGTCAGTTCATTATTACGCGTATATTTCCAGGCATTGTCGATGAGGTTTTCCATCGCCATACCCAATAGTTGCCGGTCTCCGCGTGCGGAAATATCCGGCGCTATGTCCCACTGTATGGCACGTTCTGGCTGTTCATGTTCAAGGCGGGATTTTGCCTGTTGTGCAATCGCACTCATATCAACCTCGGCGGTGGACAGTTGTGTACGACCAATGCGTGCCAAATTGAGGATGCCATCAATCAATTCCGACATGCGTTGGCCTGCACGTACGATGCGATCCAATGAATCCAATTCAGCATGATCCAGCTTATTCGCGGCATCGGTGATTAATATCTGGCTAAAACTGATAATTGACCGTAAAGGAGCGCGCAGATCGTGTGCGATGGAATAGCTAAAGGCTTCAAGCTCACTATTTTTAGCGCGCAATTCAACGGTGCGTTCTTCAACAACGTCTTCCAGGTGTGAACGGTAGGCTTCCAGTTCTTCTTCAGTCTGGCGACGCTGACTCACATCAGTCAACGCGACAGTAAAAATTTTATTGCCCGCCAGAATCATCTGGGAAATCGCCGCTTCTATGGGAAATTCTTCGCCATTTTTGCGCAGTCCGCGCACATCCATTCGATACATTGCTGAGCGAATTTGCACATCCTGACGGGAAAAATCTTGAATTTTTTGAGTGTGCGATTTCTGAAACCGGGTTGGCAATAAGATGTTAATGGGCTGGCCGATAACTTCATGTCCGGCATAGCCAAAAACATTTTCTGCCTGGCGATTAAATAAAGTGATTTTGTGGTCTTCGTCGATAGAGATCAGGGCACTGCCGGCTATGTTAATAATAGCTTCAAGCCTGACTTCACTTTGATGCTGGCGCTGCTGAGAACTACGAATAGCATCCAGCAATTGCCCAATACTGCGGTACAAGCTACCAATCTCATTGGGCTCATTGGAGGTGACCCGCTCATCAAAGTCCCGATTGTCGGCGATGCGATACACCCTTTCCGACAGTGAAATGATAGGCACACTGAAATAGCGTTGAAGCCAGACCGCCAAAATATAAGACACTAACAACATAACGGGAATGGCGATGGCGATGAGTCGATAATACTCCTGTAGCTTTTCATCCAGCTTATGGGTTGAAACACGCGAAAACACCCAGCCGTATTCACCGCCCGCATAACGCATGGGCATGAACATTTGAAAATAACCATCGCCAAAAATGACATTAATGTGCGATTTCCCTGGCATAAAATCAGGAGGCTCCATGATTGAGGACGGAGAATTTTCGTATCGAAAAATGCGTTTCCCTTCTGCATCATAGAGAAATACATTTTTAATCGCCGAAAATAACCGTAATTTCGCCACCACGTCGGCTGCCAGGTAGGTATCCGAAAACATGACAATTTTGACAAAGTCTTGCGCCAGTACATTCATTTCAGACTGGGCACTTTCGACGGCTTCTTCGCGGATACTTTGATAATTCAAAAACATGAAAAAAGTAAAACCTATAATAGTGACAAACATAGCCGCACTAAAAATAGCCAGAATCAATTTGTTTTTGATGGGCAATCCACGAAAAAAATTAAACATATCGACACCTGCGCCTCTCGTTCTCGGCGGTATTTTTCGTGTTCGTGAAGGATGCTGCTTTAGTCATCGTTTTAGCGCCTGCTAAAATTTTCAATGGGCAAATCCTGGGAGTTCCCCCATTCAACCCACGAATCATCGTAATGTGCGACGTCATAACCCAGCCGCCTTAATGAAAAATAACTTAATGAAGAATGCTTTCCATTATTACAGTAAGTGATAATTTTGTGCGTTTTATCAAGCCCGGCATACACTTTTTCCAGGTCTTGCAACGACTTACTCATATAAGCCTCATCGTTCGTGACCACATTCTGTTTCCATGGCACATTTATCGCATTGGGAATATGGCCAAACCGCCGCGCCCGCGATTTTTTTCCTGAATATTCATCAGGCGGACGTGCATCAATTAAAACCTTACCGGGGTCGTTAATGGCAAGACGTGTCTGCAGTCGAGTTGCGAGTTTTTCTGGCTGAATGGCAGCGATAAATTTCTGTGGTATCACTGGCATTACGTCATGAGAGATGCCGTAACCCTTTTCCACCCATTCTGGGTAGCCTCCCTCCAACAATGCAACACGACGATGACCATACACTTCCAACACCCAGAAAACCCGGCTGGCATTAACAAATTGACCATCATCATACAAAACCACATTGCTCTCACGCCCAATACCGGCAGTACCAAAAAGGTTTTGAATAGTGCGCATCGAACCCATGCGCTTTTTATCGGTATTCTGGCCATAGGTGAGTTGTGTGGGAATATTCACTGCGCCCGGAATATGGCCTTGTTGATAGGCAGCCGCCGGGCGTACATCCACAATAATAACGCCCGGCTGCGTTGAATGGGCCTGTATCCAGGGTGCGGCCACCAGCAACAACTGATCGGGTGACGCTTCGCCGACCAGTGCATTACCCTGGTCGCGGCTGTTTAGTGCTGTGGTAAGGGGTGTGGTAAGGGGTGTGGTAAGGGATCTACTAAGCGCTGTTTTCTGTCCGTCATCAAGCCCCGTTGTGGCGGATGCTGGTGCACAGAGGGCCGCTATTGTAATGAATCCCGCTAACGCTAACCGAGATGAAGTAACTGACCTAAAAAAAGAGACAACAAATCCTATCAACAGCGCTATATTTTGCATGGGGCTCCGGCTTTCCTGCCAAATATGTCGTAGAGTATGTCTCATCGCCACTCTTACTGATGTTCCACAAGTCGCCCATCATACAGGTATTTATTTTTCTATTGGCAAATCCATGTCATTTCCCCAGTCAAACCAGGAACCATCGTAATGTGAAACATTGCGGCCAAGCCGTCTTAACACATAGTAGGTGAATGATGATTGTCGGCCTTTATTACAATAGGTAATAAACTGGGTTTCTTTTGGGTAACCTTTATAAAGATCGGCTAACTCGGAAAGCGGTTTACTCTTCGGCCGGCCTTCTACCCAATTAATATTGCGATCCCAAGGCACACTGACCGCACCGGGAATATGACCAAACCGGCGCGCCTCAGATTTCTTTCCCTGATATTCTTCTTCCGGTCGCGCATCTATTAACACTTTAGATTTATCATTTATCGCTAATCGGGCATGTAACCGGGTCGCGAGCTTTTCAGGTTGTATGAATGCCACAAATTTTTTGGCTTTGCGAGGCACCTCATGCATTGAAACCTCATAGCTTTTATCTACCCAATCAGGATAGCCCCCGTTGAGTATGGCCACACGACGATGGCCATACACTTCAAACACCCAGAAAGCGCGTCCGGCGTCCATAAAGGTACCGTCATCGTACAAAATCACATTGGTATTTCGGTCTATACCCGATGCGCCAAACAAGTCTTGTATATACGCCATTGAGCCCAGACGATCGGTCCTATCTCTTTGCCGGTATGTCAGGTCTGTGGGAATGTTGATGGCTCGGCGAATATGGCCTTTTTTATACTCGTCGCTGGACCGCACATCGACCACCACCACATCTTGGTGGTACTGATGCTGCACTAACCAGGATGACTCAACCAGCAATATCTGGCTAGGTGAGTCTTCACCAACCATTGCAGCCACATTGGCAGCCAGAACCGGTATAGGCAACAGCAATGTGAGGCACACCCAGCCCCAATAGCACATCCACGTTGCGCTATTGTTGAGCCATTGCCAATGCTGTTTTTGCTCGCTTCGTTCCATCACTCGTCCCAGGTGGTTCTCTTTTCGTCGTTTGCAAGCCCATTAAATACTAATAACCATTGCCAGTTTAGTCCAAAATAGTGGGTTATTCTCCGTACAGGGGCATCACCGGAGTCTGCGGGGTGCATGTTGTGTACGGTTATGAACGGTTGTAAACCATTAGGATGCTCCCACACCTTACATTCTGCCGATTATCCATAACAAAACAAGATGGGCTCTACTTTCGTAGCACCCACCCTGTATTATCGACATCGACTCTCCGGGCTGAAGCCCGTGACAACTACTCCACTAAAACCGATACGAAGTCCGCCATTATTGTCACACTGGCATTATCATACTGACCACTTGCCAGTACATGCTTCACCAACGCCCCAGCATTCAGTCTGGCATCAAGATCTGCCGTAAAGCTTGCAAACGTCGTGTGCAATTGGTGGCTGCCCGCTTGCGCTACCCAGTACAGACCTTCTCCAGTATCATTATTTGATGTGATCGACGGCGCACTCGTCTCGTTAAGTAAATCAACCACTACCCGGCTGCGAGCCACTTGATGCAAACGACCAACGCCCGATAGGTCCAGGCGAACGCTCTCGGCAGAAATACTCTCCACTGCAGTATTTGAAGCGGGGTCCCAACTGATCACCATCACCGCTTTTAGTGCGCTAATATCCACGACGGTGCGTGCATCAAAATCACTCGAAGCAGCTGTGGTTATCTGGCCCATGGTTATCTGGCCCATGGTCACTTGGCCAAAGGAACGCACAAATCCACGTACTTTGATGGGAGTGCCTTCTGTAAATCCAGAGACATCCAGTGTCGCGACGTTAATTTCATACGATGCAGGGTCGGAATCATTGTCGGAACCATTGTCGACCACATCGCCTGTTCCGCTGAAATCAAACAGACCAATATTGCGCCCGTCAATCCCCTGTAGATCCATGATAAACGGTAACGCTATGCCGGGAATTCCCACTACTCCGACCACGGTGCCACGCAATGTCGTAAGGCGCATCATCACCCGCCCCTGATTGCTGACACCGGCATCCATTTCCAGCTCTGTCGCTATATCGTTTGTTAGCACACCGAACACTCTCACCCGCTGCCCCACAGACACATCGCTAATACTGTATTCATTGCCCATAGAAAGCTGACGTTTAACGGTGGTCATATCACCCAGGTTGATGGTGATTTCATCATTAAAGATCACACTGCCACCCGCCCGTACCAGGGTCGCGCCCTTCACGGTTAGCACATCTCCGCTACGGGCGATCACATTACCCGTTACCACATCCAGATCACCACCCGGTACACTGGCGCCGGTATAAACTTCCCGCGCTTCAAACCGACGCGGATTAAATTTAAGATCGCCCATCACAATGGTCGCCGTAAAAGCAGGCTGCGCATCAAGGGCTACCAGACCAGTTTGCCCTTCATACGTTTCACCGCTGATATCAAACAGCGTCGTGTCGTTTATTACCACTTCCAGTTGGCCAAAATGATTCTGGCGGTCATTATCGATTCTATGATGGAAAGGACGAAGAATCACTGAAAAACGATTACCGTCAACATCTACACGGGCTAATGGGCCACGCAGACGGTGCAGTTTCGCTTGCTCTAATGCGACATCGGCCAGCAAAAACGGTTCGACCACTTGAGTTGGTATGCCCATATCGTCAAAACTGACGGTATTAGAGGCCTTAAGATCAAAATCCAGAGTGATATGGCTGGGAAGACCAGGAGCAACAATTAACTTATTACGGCCATCAAGATTAACCGTCACTTCAATCTCCTCCAACGCCATGCCATCGGCACCGACAATATTACTGACCTGTACCGCATCACCGGCGGCATTTTCCACCCGAATATCCGCATTACGGTAATCCAGCACCATACTGGCCTTGACGTACGCGCCATTGGGAACCGTGGCCGCCGTCAAAAATTCCGTTAATTCGGTGTATTGAGCAAAATCTACCCGCGTTGACAAAGGCAGCGTTTCCACCACTGCTCCATTAGCCTTGGTAAGCGTTAACGACAAAACATCAACGGTATACGTGGCAAAATCACCCTCCGCATCCGTAAGGCCGATCACCACCTCGCCATCGCCCTCTTCACTGGCATCATTCGAGGCACCACAACCCACCAGTGCAAGACTCATCAACAACAAAAATAGCATTGATAATAATGGTGCAAATAGAGCGTTCTGACGCGCCAACAATACCTCGTCGGCGCTGTTGCTTGTGGGTACTTTTAATAAATTCATAACAATCTCCTGACAAAGACAAAAATGCTTCTGTTGCGAAAAGGCAATCGCCTGTGCAAAACGGCAACGGCTTACCTTTAACAACGCAGCAACGAAAGATTGGTTGACATGTTTTTAGTGCAGAGTGCTGAGGACTGGGGCTGCGGACGGATGGTCGACACTGGATTAATTACGGAGGCTTAAATCATCGCTCTGGGAATTAATGCAAAGGCTGCTGAGAAAGATCATCGGTTTTTCTTTGCATCCTCTGCGTCTTTGTGGCCTTTGCGTTTACAACACCAAAATATAAACAAGCCTAAAAAAACCAACTATCAATTACCAATTATAAGATAAGCCCGTTCCTGCAAAGCCTGCTTTTTTTGTCTCATTATCAAATGATTGGGTTCCCAGGTTTATGCGTATTCGCCATTGTTTGTTGAGGTCTGTTGAATATCGTAAGACGGTGATATTGCTGGCGTCGCCGGTTACTTTTGAGACACTTTTTATCGCGGTGATTGACCATAGAGAATCGTGTAGAAAGTAAGATACGCCCACGTGACTGCGGCGGTCTTCCAGACCTGTTGCGAGGTCGAGGGTGGCGGCCGAAAACACAAACTGCAAACGTGTATCCGAAGCGAGTGCGGCTACTTTTTTATCGTAACGTTGCGTTGAATAACCCATGGAGAATGACCATGGCCCGTTGCTGTAATAGCTGACATCCACTGCCGATCCGGTACTCTTCACTTTTACATGCGTATCGCACCGCGCCGATATTATGGCAATGCAATCGGTGGTAAGGGTCAGTGTTCGCCACTGCGGGCGTAAGGAAAATGACCACTGTTCGGTATTGAATTCTAATGCCAGCCGTAACGTATCGATAAGCAGGGTATCGTTGTCACCCCACTGTTCAATATCCAGCCCTCCACTAAAAAGCGCCATGGGGTCTGTGCGAAAGCCCACTACAATACTGCGGGTCGTCACGGGGGTATCATTATTTTCTGTGCGATTTGCCGAATATGACGCCAGTATTCGGGCGCCGGATTCAAGGGCTGTATCTAAATCCAGATAGAGGTTGTGACTTCCTTCTACATCTCCGCCGATCTCAACAGAAAAGACCGAAGGAAGCGCTATTTCTGCGGGTAAACTTTCCGCATGTGCGACATTCGGTTTGGTGATGGCTATAGCGATAGCGATGACTAAGACATAGACAAAAGAGGTGGCCATGGCCAGCAATATTTTTAGCTTTACTGCTAAAAATAAACACACAAAGCAATGGCGACTCATTCACAAAGTCTCATAGAGAAATTACGTGATGCTTCTTATTGACCATTATTGCATCCGCCTATCCTTCTCTGCTTTTTTACCGGCGCTGGTCGCGGCGAATGTGCTGACGCTGCTGCATGTTTTGTTGGCGTCGATTCATGCGTCGTTCGGCGACGGCTCGACGTTGTGCCGGTGACATTTGCTGCCACCGCTGGCGTAACGCTTCACGGCGTTCCTGTGGTAACGCTCGAAAGCTGCGAAAACGGGCCCGTAATCGTTTTCGTTCCAGCGGTGGAAGCGACATAAATTGCTCAAACCGACGACGCACTTTCTGGCGTTTTTCCGGGCTCAATTGCTTCCAGCGTGAAAACCGTTTTTTAACGTTAGTACGTTGCTCCGGTGTCATTGAACTCCAGCGTCCAATGCCCTTTCGTAACCGTTGCTGGCGGTTCGGTGGCAGCGTGGCCCAGTTGTCAGCAAAGGGCGCCAATAAGGTTTGTTCTTCGGGGCTAAGGCTCTCCCAGTTCACTCCTTGCATCACTCGCCCCTGCCCCTGAGATGTTATTTCGCGGTTAACGCCATTTGTCGCTGCAATCGCCGTGTCAGCATCAGCAGCCATGGCAATCTGAGAGGTGCTGAACATTGTGAATAACACCCACAACAAGCAAATAGCTCGCGACTTTTTCCCATTATTTGCGGGGTCGGTCTGTTTCATTTTATGACTGTCCATTACCACTACCCTCAGCGTTTACCTTTTGCGCATCATCTTCCAGCGCATCCAGTGCATTCATTAATTCCAACGGGTCCTGCCATTCGCCTTCTTTGCTTTCCCAGTCTCCTAGAAATTCCAGCAGTTCAAGGCTGGGGCTGGCAGCCGTTTCTGCCGTCAGTGCTGTCACGGGCATGACCAATGACACCGACACTAGCATTGGCGTTATTCCCAACATGCCCACCCATCGCCTCACCGGCTTATCCCGCTTTTTTCTCATCGTCTAACCATAAATAAAAATCCAGGTTTTCATATAACTCCAAGGCTTCAGCGTCGCTTAATTCACTGTCATTTAAACTATTGTCACTTAAACCATTGCCACTTAATCCACTGTCACTTAAAGAAAGGCCACTCAACATGGCAATGTCTTCTGCTGTTGATATTTGTTCATCCAACATTTGACCCGGCGGTAAAGACCATAATGAAACGGCGACTACGGCCACCGTTGCGACGGCTGCTAGACTGCCAACCGGCATCCACCAGCCTGGACGAACCTGTTGTGTTTTTTCCGAGCGGACACTGTTTGATAAAATTTCACGCCGTGCTGCTCGCAATTGCCCTAGCGTGTTTGCGTCTATGGATTTTTCCGACGCATCCAAGGTCTCTTTTAGATCGCGAAGAAAGTGATCCTGTTGTTGCGAATGTTTGTCTTGAGATTCACTCACTGTTCAAACTCCTGATTTTCATTTTCGATGGCCGTAATGGCTTATCAGACATGTCATATCAGACACTGTCATTAAAAAATGCATATCCTTGCAGCTGCTCACGCAAGGTTTTTGTCGCTCGGGAAAGGTGCGTCTTTACGCTACCTTCTCCGCATCCCATCGCCTGCGCCGTTTCACGCACACTCAGACCTTCCCATTGTCGCAACAAAAAAGCTTGCTGTTGTCGAAGCGGTAAGTGATGCAATGCCGTATCCAGTTGTTGCATCGCCTGCTGCTGTGCAAGTTGTTCATCCGGCTGGGGGTCAGCCGTCGCAAAGCGAGCCTCAATAGGGTCTTCTATGGTATTCGCTTGGTAACTCTCGTCCTGGTTTCCCTTGTAGCCGAAAAATATCCGAAAGCGATTGCGCACGGCGGCTCGGCGATAGCCGTCACGGATGACACTCTGCACGATGCGGTGAAACAAGGGCCCCCACTCTTCGGGGCCGCGCGAGGCATATTTTTTGACCAGCCGCATCATGGCATCTTGCACAATATCCAGCGCATCCTCACGATTGCCTGTAGCAATCATCGCCATGCGAAATGCCCGCGTTTCCACACTCGCTAAAAATTGATCCAGCGTCATGGCCACGTTTGCCAGAGGCGCGCCCATGGTGGTGGTGGTGGTGGTGGTGGTGGTGCCGAGGTTCGTATTGTCCCGCATTGTTCTCCCGCCAGGTTCGCATAACATCAGTCTCGTCGCTTGGATTTGAACAAGGCTAAGGTCCTTTGTCCATGTCTTTTAGCCCCCACATGTGGTAAACCACCGCTTCAAAGCTGTCTGTATAATAGCGGCACAATATTCACTTCTTATCAGGAACAACGCACACCTACCCTTTCGGTTGACAGGGTGGGTAAATTATTTACCCTATTTCTGCCGATATATTCCTGGGGCTCTTTTTTAAGCCCACCTTCCTGCACAACCGAGTCACCGACAAGGACAAGATGTAACACCATGCCGAAACGTAAAAGCTCTACCAGTGAAACCAGCCGATTTTCTGATCGTCTGAATGATGCCCTGGACAATATTTTTTTCCCTAAACTGGGCGGTGGGCGGCAGTCTCGCCTGTCTGAATTGCTGGAAGTCTCTTCTTCTGAGGTGGGGAAATGGCTAAAAGGTGAGTCGTTTCCGGCGACATCCGCGTTGGTGAAGTTGTCTGAATTGACTAAGGCGCGCTCGAATTGGCTGCTCTCGGGCCAGGGAGAACCTTACAACAAAGGCAAAAGCCCGCGCGGCAAAGGGGAAAATGCGCCCGTCACGGGCAAAGACAAACTCAACAAAGAGGCTTTTGATCTTGGCAAGGCATGGATGGAGCTCCCCAAACTACAACGTGAGGTTATCGCCAGAGTTATTCGTGAGCTCGCAGATGCCCACCAAAGCTGATATCACATCTCGGAGTGACGGAAAACAACACCGCTGAACGTCTTTACCCCCACATTCCTATCGAATTTTACATAAATTCTCAAGCAACGCCCCAGTTTGCGACGATTTTTTCGCAGGCAAAAAAAAACCGCGTTACATGCGTATCGCGGTTGGGTTCAAACAAAATAGGGGGTTTGTTTGGAAGTGAGTTGAATATAGCAAGACTTTTTATTAACTGGAAATGATAGTTTTTTATAAAAATATCTGTTTTCCTTATATAGACTACTTTTATATACCCATACAAATCAGTAGTATTACCCGCCACAAATACCGGTTTCTATTTCGGATCATTCAACGCCTTTTCGCGTCATAAAATAGCAATTTCACCAAATCACTCTCCCAAATCACTCTCTAAGTCCATACGGGAATACCAAGGTAGCCTGCTATTGCAATGAAAAAGTCGACTATCGCCAAATCGAGGACAAAAAAACGCCGCCATCCTAAGGGGGGGGGAAGATGGCGGCTTGGGTTCAAACAAATAGGGGGTTTGTTTGGAGTGTTTTTAAGATAGCAGCGCCTTCATGTCAGCGGAAGTGATAGTTTTCGATAACTCAATCGCGAATGATTATATGCCCGCTTTTATGTGGATTAATTAACGGAAATCGCGATGGTGGCATTGATCTTCTCATGGCATATTATCGACGCTAAAACGCTGTATTTATGGCTTTTAAGGCATATTTAGCACGCGACTTCAATTTATCATGGCGTCTCACAAAGCCACCAGGCACGTAAGATTACGTAAACTACTATTTTTATCCGTGCTTAACGGCCTATCTCTTGGCGTGCTTTGCGCCTTTGCGAGAGTATTGGAGAACATAAAAGGAGGGAACCGTGAATCCAAAACGTTTTGCGGGTCCGTTAACTTGTTATCGTTTTACCGGGCCTGACCCGAATGGCACGAAGTTAAGTCAAAAACCCACACCATCCGTCATTCCGGCATCCAAAATGTCGTTGTAGTGGTCACCAGTAATACTGGATTCCGGGTCAAGTCCGGAATGACGAAAGAAAGGGGGTAATTTAAGAATTCGAATCGAATCAATCCTGTTGCATGCTATATAAGCCAGTGCACTTAAGTAAACTGCGGCGTGCGAAATTTTATTAACGGGCCAACACTGTTATCGGTTACGAAAGGATACATTTCTACACCGCTTGCTAACAGACCGGTTCCAGGCTCTGACATAAGTTTGTTCCTGAGATTTGAATATTACAATCTAACGGAGATAGGCAAATGTTGGATAAGCGCGCACTTACTAATGAATCAGTAGCATGAGTTCCCATGGGTGTAAAACAACCGAAAACACCCCGTGTTAAACAACCGTAATACGTGCAAAGCGACGTTTGCCTACCTGGTATACATGGACGGTACCTGCGGCAATGCTCAGTTTGTTATCTTCTATGCGCTCTCCATCGATGCGCACGGCACCTTGTTTAATCATTCGTATAGCATCGGAGGTGCTTTTCACTAAGTCCGCTTGTTTTAATAAGTTGGCAATGGCGATCTTGCCATCGGGCGCGGCAATTTCAAGTTCTGGCATATCATCTGGCATTGCACCTTTTTGGAAACGGGCAATAAATGATTCTTTAGCTTTGTTGGCGGCGGCCTGATCATGAAAACGTGTGATAATTTCTTCGCACAACAGAAATTTGATGTCGCGCGGGTTAGTGCCTTCATCTACCTGACGTTTAAGGCCTGTAATTTCTGTCATGGGGCGAAAGCTTAACAATTCAAAATATCGCCACATCAGTTCATCAGAGATGGACATGAGTTTGCCAAACATTTCTTCAGGGGCTTCATCAATGCCGATATAATTGCCCAGCGATTTGGACATTTTCTGTACCCCATCCAAGCCTTCCAACAGCGGCATGGTGAGTACCACCTGTTGTTCCTGCTGGTACTGTTTTTGCAGTTCACGGCCGACAAGCAAGTTGAACTTTTGATCCGTACCCCCCAATTCCACATCGGCCTTCATCGCTACTGAGTCATAACCCTGGATCAGTGGATACAGGAATTCGTGGATGGCGATGGGCTGGCCACCTTTATAGCGTTTGGAAAAGTCATCACGTTCCAGCATCCGCGCTACCGTATGGCGAGCGGCAAGCTGGATTAGCCCGGCCGTGCCCATCTTGCCCATCCACTCGGAATTGAACATGACCTGGGTTTTATCCGAGTCCAAAATCTTGAATATTTGCTGTTGATAGGTTTTGGCATTGTCTGCCACCTGCTCTGGCGTCAATGGCGGCCGGGTGGCGCTTTTACCGGTGGGATCACCGATCATGCCGGTAAAATCACCGATCAAAAACAAAATATCATGGCCGAGCTCTTGAAACTGACGCAACTTGTTAATGAGCACGGTATGGCCCAGATGTAGATCCGGGGCCGTGGGGTCAAAGCCAGCCTTTATTCGCAGGGGTTTACCGCGTTCCAGTTTGGTTTTAAGCTCGGTTTCGAGCAAAATTTCATCCGCTCCGCGTTTAATGAGTTCCAGAGCTTCATTTACTGCTGACATCGTTCATCCTTCTAAGGGTTAACTGCGCTATATTTCGTTGCGATTTCGTTGCGCTACTATTTATTTTCGGTGCTATTGGCAGTAATTATACCGTATATCCAATCACAGGCTGTGGCGATTTTACGCCACTAAATTGTA
Source organism: Ectothiorhodospiraceae bacterium (assembly GCA_002401775.2). Classification (GTDB taxonomy): domain Bacteria; phylum Pseudomonadota; class Gammaproteobacteria; order SZUA-152; family SZUA-152; genus SZUA-152. The sequence goes on along the minus strand of NVUB02000217.1, from coordinate 5,118 downwards.
CGCAATACAACCCGTTCATCGACCGGAATCTCCCGCTATACTCTGAAGTATTCTTATTAAAGCCTGCCAATGTCCTGCCGATAATCTTTGCAGACATCTGGCACTCATACGTCTTAACAGGCAACTTGAGCAACGCAGCTTGGGCAACATGGGTTCCGTCAACGGTTCCAGCAAGGAAAACAGTTTATGGCAGTCCCCATTACCGTCGTCGATGACTCCAAAATTTCCCGAAAGATGGTGATCCGCGCCTTACCCACCCATTGGAAGGTCGATATCACACAGGCAGAACATGGCAAAGAGGCTATGACGGCATACCGGGAAGGCAAAGCGGAGGTCATGTTTCTTGACCTGACCATGCCGGTAATGGACGGTTACGAAGTGCTGGAACAACTCCAAAAAGAACAACTCAATACCTTTGTCATTGTCATTTCCGCAGATATTCAGCCCGAGGCGCAAGCGCGTGTCAAAAAACTCGGTGCCATGGCTTTTATCAAAAAACCAGTGAAAACAACGGATATCGAAAACGTCTTACGCGAATATGGGATCATCTAGGCCAGTTATGACCATGAAACCCTATACGGAAGACCAAAACGATGCCTTGCAAGAGGTTGTCAACATTGCCATGGGACAAGCGGGCGACTCACTGGCTCGCATTTTGGGTAATTTTGTCGAGTTATCGGTGCCCCGCATCCGTCTGGTGACCGTCGATGATGTCATCAGTACCGTCACCGGTATGGTGGATACCAATGCGGAAGTTTCCGCTGTCCGACAAGCTTTTTCTAATTCATTGCGCGGGGAAGCCATCGTTATTTTTGCTCAGGCCGGTGCCGATGATCTGGCCGACCTAATGGGCTACGACACAGACCTGGATCAATCCGCGGAACAGGAATTATTGTTGGAAGTGGCCAATCTTCTGGTCGGTGCGATTATTAATGGGATTTCTGAAACGCTGGAGACCGATCTCAGTTTTTCTGCTCCTTCGTTAATGGCTGAACGCAAGCCTCTGGATCAGGTACTAGTCCCTGAACAGCTATCCTGGTCACATGCCTTGCTCATGGAGGTCAACTTCACCGTGGAAGGTCGTGATTTTAAATGCCATTTACTCATGTTCATGACGGAAGAAGCCATCGACACCCTGCGCGGTATCCTTGACGAATTCATGGACGGTATCTAGTGCAGTGCGTCATATAAAACGCACATATAGACCCGATAAAGCTGGAGCAGAGTCCAAAAACCTTACCTCGCCCTCTGGGTAGCCAGTCAAGGCGCGATTGCCGCGTTACAGACTTTGGAAAGGGAGCGGCCATTCCCAGCAGCCTGCGCCTTGCACTCACGCCTTGACTGGCTTTCTATATGCACGTTTTATATGACGCACTACACTAGAGAACCATTCCGACAACAAGGCCCTGTCTACGTTATGCCAGACGACCCAAGCCAGTCCCAAAAACCAGAAAACGGTGGCGTCGCTCAATTGCTGAACTTCATCGTTGATCGTGCCCATGTGGGTATTTTTGTCATCAACCGCGAGCGTGAGATTGTCTTGTGGAACCAGTTCATGGAAATCCACAGTGAGCGCAAGGCCGACACAGTGGTGGGCCACAATCTGTTTGAAGCCTTCCCTGAACTCCCCCAAAAATGGCTGGATCGAAAGATTGAAAACCTGATGATCCTTAAAAATTTCTCATTTACTTCCTGGGAACAACGTCCTTATCTGTTCAAATTTGCTCACAATCGACCCGTTACCGGCGGCGTTGATTGTATGCGACAAGATTGTACATTGATGCCGGTAAAAGATGAGGCAGGCGAAGTACAGTTCGTATGTTTTACGCTGTTTGATGCCACAGACACCAGCATTTACCAATTAAAGCTGGAAGAAACCACGGAAAAGCTACGAGAAATGAGCAATCGTGACGGCCTCACACAGCTCTTTAACCGCCGCTACATTGAAGAAACGCTGTCCACCGAGTTTGATCGTGCCAGGCGGTATGGCAACAACCTGTCAGTGATTCTCACTGACATCGATTTTTTCAAACTGGTCAATGACAATCACGGCCATCTTGCCGGTGACGAGGTATTGCGTATCGTTTCCCAACGCCTTACAGACGGGCTAAGGGGGACTGACATCCTGGGTCGCTATGGCGGTGAAGAATTTATCATCGTACTACCGGAAACGGATATTAAAGGCGCTGAAATTCTCGCAGAACGCCTTCGCATCGCCGTCAACGCCGAGCCCATTGACGCTGAAGGCGACAGCCTGACTATTGCCATTAGCTTGGGTGTTACTGAAATTAATGAAAAAACGCAGGCCTATGCACAACTCATTGCCGAAGCTGACCTTGGGTTATATAAATCCAAAGACAGTGGGCGTAACTGTACGACGGTCTACTACCCCGGACTTGATCAAGACAGCGATTAATTACGCGCGCCGATGCCTCGCCCACATCAGGTTTTAATGCCTGCCATCTCTCCTGTTATTATCTTGCAAGTCACTCACGGCCACACTTATTCTAGCCAGAACGTTACGCCTGGATTATGATTGGGCAAACCGGCAGGAAATACTCGAAAAACACGATAATAAATTGTCTAAACCTCGAATATTTCACACTTTTTTGTACAATAACTGCCCAATTTTGTTCATTGACTACCATTACTGGCCGATATATAACCTGATAGTAATCAGACAGCCCTGCAATTTTAGGCCACTTTTCATACAATACGTTTTCGCCGTACCAGCGTTAGTAACTTACAAACCGTAATAAAATTATGAGCAACCATCAAAACCGCCACAGATCAGTCATGTCGAGGGACTACAAATCCTCGCAAGCCAACAGTGCCATCAACACCTTTAATAATGGACATAACCTGAGAAACGGAAAAGTCCATTGGATGGGATTAGCCGCCAGTATCGCTATACTCGGCAGCATTTTCTTTTTGAGCACCGATAATGCCAAAGCCACTCGTAACGAAGCACTGGTTCTTGCTCCTAACACGGCCCTGGACATCAGTTCAGAAACCATTACCGCTCCGGCTACTCGAATCACTCTGCCCTTAGCTATCCCTCAAGGCAGCGCAGGTAACGGCACAGGTACCCGTGAAAAACCAACCTTTTCTCAACCAAAAAATAGTGCAAAACAAACTCAGCCTAAACTTCCTGAAAACAATATTGACTGGCGCACCGCTACGGTAAAAAGTGGTGACAGTCTTGCGCTGATTTTTGCCCGACAAGGTTTGAGTCCACAGCAATTGGACCGTGTGATGCGCGCCGACAAATCAACCGCAGCGCTTAAACGCCTCATGCCGGGACAACAGTTTACATTTCACATCGACAATGACCAGTTGCAACACCTGGTATACAAAATCGACGCTCTCAACACCCTGAACATCCGCCGCAACGCGCAAAATGAATATGTTGTCGCAACGGATACCCGTGAAATGGAGTCCCGTATCACCAATACCACGGGAGTCATCGATTCCTCTTTGTTCCTGGCAGGCATGGCCGCAGGTATGTCTGACAACCTGATTATGGAGCTAGCCGGTATTTTTGGCTGGGACATCGATTTTGTGTTGGATATTCGCAGCGGCGACCATTTCACCCTCGTCTACGAAGAACTTTACCTCGACGGACACAAACAACGCGATGGCAATATTCTGGCCGCAGAATTTGTGAATCGTGGAAAGGTTTATCGCGCCGTGCGCTACGTCGATGCCAAAAACCGTGCTGATTACTATTCACCGGATGGCCGCAGCATGCGCAAGGCTTTCATTCGCACCCCAGTGGATTTCACCCGTATCAGCTCTCGCTTCGGAAAACGCTACCATCCCACGTTGAAGAAAAGAAAAAACCACCATGGCGTTGATTACGCGGCACCGCGCGGCACTCCCATCAAAGCGGCTGGCGACGGAAAACTCACTTATGTTGGTCGCAAGGGCGGATACGGCAAAACCGTCATTATTCAACACGGCGGCAAATACAGTACACTGTACGCACACATGTCGAGAATTAAGCCCGGCAGCCGCCGTGGTAAACGAGTCCGTCAAGGAGAAACCATTGGTTATGTGGGTAGCACTGGGCGCTCCACAGGCCCACATTTGCATTACGAATTCCGTGTGAATGGCGTTCACCGCAATCCGCTTACCGTGCGTCTGCCGGATGCTGCCCCCATCAAAGCACAATACAAAGCAGACTTTCTCAATAAGGCTCAAAGTCTGGTGGCGCAGCTAGATGTACTTCAACGCACTAACGTAGCCTTAAACGACAGGGGCGAGTAACACAGGGGCGAGAGGCGAGGAAAACCAGCTCTCGTGTCTCGCTACCCGGCACTCAAACGACTATGTCCTATTACATCGGCCTTATGTCTGGCACCAGTCTTGATGCAATTGACGCTGCACTGGTGGACTTCAGTGACGACATACCACGCCTTATCAAGGCCATTGATTTCCCCTTATCGGCTGAAATACGAGCAGCCATTTATACCCTGTGCACACCGGGCGATAACGAAATTGAACAGCTCGGTCAGCTCGATATTCAGCTCGCAACAATATTCGCCAAAGCGGTTAATCAACTTTTAACCGAAAGTGGTATCAGTGCATCTCAAGTGCAGGCCATCGGTAGCCACGGCCAGACGATTCGGCATCGGCCAGACCAGAAAAATGGGGAAAACTTTACGCTGCAAATTGGCGATCCCAACACTCTCGCGGAACTCACAGGCATCACCACTGTCGCCGATTTTCGTCGCCGCGACATGGCCGCTGGAGGACAAGGCGCGCCCCTGGTACCCGCTTTCCATGCTGCCGTGTTTGGCTCGACCTCACACGCTCGCGTCATACTCAATATTGGCGGCATGGCAAATGTAACGCTGTTACCGATACACTCAACGTCCTTTTCAACGCTCTCGTCAACATTTTCGCCAACAACAGACACAACCACTTCAGGTTTCGATACCGGCCCCGGCAACGTATTAATGGATGCCTGGGTTCAACGTCACCAACAACAAGCCTAACTACGCATACGCCCTTTGTCATTGCGCATACCTTTTATCCGTCATTAAGCGCAATAATTCTCATTAACACATTGGTTAATTGATGCTTATTGCAGGTGCCTACATGCTCATCCCCCAT
>NVUB02000216.1 GCA_002401775.2 Ectothiorhodospiraceae bacterium | reverse complement strand
CTATTTATAAGGGCATAAGTATTCTTAAATCTGACGGGTATTCATTTTTAATGTTCTCATTTTAAACTTGGTTTCAGTGTTTTTCAGTGACTTTATAATAGCATAATCAATGGGTTAGTGCTTAACTTACTGGCATTGACTCTGACCCCAAATATCCGTGCGCTTGCGTGCGCTTGGAGTTGAATTCACCCTATACTCGATTATTTTAGCGTATTTCGTGGAAACATCGAAAACCAACTTTTTTGACTTTTTAACTTTAGAACATCTGTTGATTTTATTGTAGTTGGTTTCCTGCGTTCTCCTCTGCCAGATTCCGTGATAACTTCTACGTCAGGATTTTCAATTATCATTTCATGTATGTCATCACTATGTGCTGGCGTTTCGTTATATACCGCTTTATAGAAATCTTCCATTACCAAGACATCTCCAGATGCTGCAATCAACCGAGGAATATCATCGTATAATTCTTCTTTAGCAGATGACCTTGAATCCTCATCAAACAAATATAACTGCCCTTCGTTCCTTGGATTATAAGACAGCATATTCAACCCGGAACGCCCAAAATGAGCCTGCGTTAAGCTATTTGCATGTAAAATATTATTGTATACTTGTCGTGCACGATATGACTTAGAAAAATGCATAAACCAATAACACCACCCACCAGGATTATTTATTGAAAATGGACTAACGAATGGGGCACATCCTTTTAGTTTTTCAAATACAATTCTCTCAATCTCCCCCAACCATGTTTCTTTATTAATATTCTCCGTACCACTTTCCAATAAAGCATAAACTTCTTTATGAATATCAGAATTTAATATGACATTATTTTTTTCTTCATCCGGAGAAATAAAAGTTAAAATAGTATTAATTGAGAATGTTAAAAATATTTCTACCGATTTCCATGACTGCATTATGTTTTCAATAATATCTATATTAACTTTCGAATGCCCACATTGATCCAAATTAAATAATACATTACTGCATTTTGCAGAGTCTAATCTACTTTTAATCTGAGGGTAAATATCATCAAATTTCTCACTAAGATATTCCACTTCAATATGAAGATTAGAGTCATCCTCTTTAGCACCGGCCAATAATGGGGCCATATTTTCACGGAGTTTCTCGACAGCAAGTTTGTCAAAATCATTCAGAATCAGAAGACATTCAAGCTGAATACCATGCATCCCTTGAGCTAATCGATTAACATTAATTGATTTCAGTGTTTTTTGTAAAACATCAACAAAAATAAGTGGAGAACCATAGCTTCCACAAGCATAAAGTCCTGCACCCGAAAAACCATCCACAATAATGAGTCTAAATTTCTCTTGCTGAGGAATTTTACATCTCGTAATCAAGTATTGTTTAAAATATTCTTGCAGTATTGTATGTTTCTTTTTTGTATGGTCATCTAAGACAGCACCACCAGCCCAATCATAATTTTTTTTTACCACACCAAACCTCCATCCCTGTTATATGCTGATCCTATCAAACTCAGGCATTTCATCCCATACTCTACCACGGTACTGGCGACCATTAGCCTTTTTAGAGCGCTTTTGATTATCTTTACCCCAAGCCCCCCACTGCTTAAAGAAGAATGCTGCATCATAAACACTACACTGGTCGTGTATTTCATCAATCCAAATTTCTTTAATAGGCCTTGCTCCTTTTCCACTTTCTCCGCCTACTATTGCCCAATGAATATCCGATAAATTCACTCTACCCACGGCTCCAATAAGAGGTTCGAATGAAATAAAACGAATAGCAGCTGGAACTTTTCGCAAAGAATCAATTCTATTTACTACATCTGCATTTTCAATACTTGTCCCAAGCCAAACATTAGGAAGTATAACCTTCACTCTTCTGGATACTATTTTAAGCATCCGATCAGGCCTTTTTGTCAGTATTTGGAATTGATGCCGAGGATTTTTTAGCATTACATCCCATACGGAAAGAATAAAGTTTTCACTTACATCTTCATGAAATAAATCGCTCATAGAATTTACAAATATTTTACGAGGTTTTTTCCACTTATAAGGAATGGATAAAGAAGCACTGTCTTCTCTAATTACTCCGTTCCATACAACATTTTTTCCGCTGCCGCGTGTAAGACCTTTATACTTTTCCACGCCCATAGCCTCAAGTCGCTTAGCCATTTGCATTGCGTAGCAGTTCGTACATCCATGACTAACTAAAGCGCAACCTGCAACAGGATTCCATGTCGCGTCCGTCCACTCAATTCTTGTCTCAGCCATGATTTTCTCCTATAGAACTATTCAAAATTAGCAAGCCATATAATTCCAACATTAAACTTATATGCTAGATACTAATTTCATTAACAACAGTTTCCTACAATATACGAAAAATAAAGAAATTTAACCCTTCTTGACAAACTATCTATTTTGACACGTTACGACCAAACTGTACGCAACAAACGATGCGCAGCGTAGTTAGTGTCCGAACGAGCGCCTTGTTATATTTCAAACTTCTCTCTCATGAAGTCCATAATTTTAGGATCAACACCTTGTTGCTCAAGTGCTTTCATAGCATTAGAAAAATGAAGCTTATGCTCTTCAATTGAATAACTAAATTCAGACTCTTCTTTTAAATCAAAACTAGTTTGACCCGCTATTGTTGCTAATTTTTGAATTTCTTCATCAGTATGATGATCTAGGCTACCAAATATTATTTCTGTCGCTTCAGTGAGCCAATCTATTGTTTCTTTAACTAAAGCAGATAGATAAGAGTAAAACTGCTCTGCGTTTGGTGGATACATTAGATCGATTTCAGTACCAAATAATTTTTGAACACCATCTTTATCTATGAAAGTGTTTATACACGATTCAATTATTGTTCTTTGAGCTTCAACAAGCTTGAAGACTTCATTATCCTTAGTTGGTTCAAAGAATATCTGTGGACACCACTGAACAGCCCTTTTTAACAATGTTTCATTTAAATGACCTATCCCTCGATTGCGAAAATGATTGGCAAAAACTAAATTTCTTCTTAGAGCTCTTGTCTTTGCAAAAAATTCATTTGAGCCTTGAATTTGAGTCCTTTCAGCAGCATCTTTGACGTTATTTAATGTTAGAAAGACGCTTCGAGTAGCCCTTAACTTCACCAGCCAATTTTCAAAATCGGTAATAGCCTCAGAAAGAAATCTTTCAAAGTACTGAAGCTCATTTTTCAAAAGCAATAAATTTATATATAGTGCTTTTGTTGTGATTTGATACTTGTCTTCAATCATTTAGGCGCCTAAATTATTCTCATTGAAATATAACTTATTAGTATCAAGCATCATTGCCCGCTTTACCCGCAGTATCAATGGAAGAATCAGGCATAAAGACTTGGCAATCACTTCAAAGCAAGCACATTAGCTATGATATATTAATAAAGACAGACATTTCAGACATACTTCCCTAAAATCACATGAACCCTATTCGTGATCTGTCATTATATCAACTCAACAATTTGCTACGAAACTGTTTACGGAAATGAGCGATTTGATGCTATACAGAAACTCTTTGATCTACTTGAAGCACTACGGCTTGCAATGGCCACTGTAAGCTCCATTATAATTTGTGAATCTCTACTTCGGTAAGCTGAGTATACTTCTGTATTTCCTCAACCGATTTTTTATCTTTTTTCATGACTTTTGCCATTTCTATGGCCTTATTTTTTTCGCCTCTTTCTTCCCCGATCCCAATTCCTTCTTCTCTTCCTTTTTTCAGCCCCCGTTTTTCTCCTCGCTCTTCACCAATCTCAATCCCTTCTTTTTTGCCTTTCCGTAGTCCCCGCTTTTCTCCTTTCACTTCCGCCACCAGCACGGCTTCTTTCCGTATTTTCTTTTCTTCTGCTCTGATGCAGCGGGTGATTTCGTATGCGGGCATCCATTTCAGACTGGCTTGCAGTTTGGCGAACAGGCCGATGCTTTCAAAGCTGATGTAGGATTCCGGGGAGATGATGAGGTGGTCTATGACTTGTACGTTGATGATTCGGCCCACTTGGATTAATCGGTCGGTGACATCTCCATCCGCCATTGAGGGGGTGAGGTCTCCTGAGGGATGGTTGTGTACCAGAATGACTTGGACGGCGTTTTTGAGTATGGCGACCCGAAATACGTTCATGGGTTCTACGGTGGTGGCGTTGACGCTGCCGAGGCTGACGAGTTCGACGAAGAGGATTTT